>CAZXEM010000009.1:0-9756 GCA_964639875.1 uncultured Methanosarcinales archaeon
AAAAATAAGAAATTAACAAAATTGATCAAAGAAGATAAATATTATTATTCAATTTTTTTTTAAGTTGTTCAACATATTTTTCACTTGACCTAGACAAATCTTTTATTTTTAATTTCATTGATAAATATACTAAAATGACTTTATGTTATAAAACTTAAGTTTTTTTTATAATCTGTTAACAATAATCTTTTAAACTCAAACAATTTCCTTCTCAAGATGATTTGGTTATTAATCTTAAAAGCTTTGTACTTCTTCCTCCCGGCTTATGTTGCTAACATGTCTCCAGTTTTATTCAGATGGATCCCTTTTAGTAAACCTGTTCATGAAAAAATATTTGGTAGGAACAAAACTTGGCGAGGATTAATTACCGCTACGTTAATGGGGGGCATAATTTTCTATTTACAAAAATTAGCTTATACTTCTGGGTTTACAAAAATAGCCCTAATTGATTATAATGGATTTACCGTTATGTTAGGATTATTTCTTGGATTTGGAGCAATCATAGGAGATTTAATTAAAAGTTATTATAAAAGAAAATTAGAGATCAAACCTGGCGATTCCTGGAAAGTCTGGGATCAAACAGATTTTGTTATTGGTGGAATTTTGTTTAGTTTCTTTATTTACATTCCCACTGTAGAAGTAATTGTGATTTTATTAATCATTAGTCCTTTATTACATATTGCGGTTAACCATCTTAGTTATTGGTTAAAGATTGGCAAAAGCAAATGGTAATTAACCAAAATTAACTTTAAGCAAATCTCTTTTTAATGAACCATTGCAACTGGAGAGCTAAAGAATAAATTGTGAAAACTCCCCCTACTAAATAACCAACAATTAATAATGGTTCGTAGATAACATAAATTGCTGCTCCAATCACAGTTCCTGTTCTAATGAAAATTACTGGAGATTCTAAATTTGAAGAGAAGTGGATTAACTGAGTTAAAACATAAAGTCCAAAAATGATAAAAAAGTAATAGTCTTGTAAATGTAAAGCAACTTTTAACAAAATTAAAAAAGCGATAGTTCTATCTGTAATCAAATCAAAATATTTCCCAAATTTAGTTGGGTGAGAAGCTTTAGCAATTAAACCGTCCAAGCCGTCAGCAAGAAGATGCACCGCAGCCAAGATTATAAACAACAAATGGTTAGAAAAAAGAAAGTAAACCGATACTATCCCTATAATTAGTGAAAACGTGGTCATCATGTTCGCAGAGATGCCAAACTTTAAGAAAAACTTTCCAACTTTATTTCCATTTCTAGTTTTGAAAATTCTAAAATTCTCTACAATATCTTGGGAAAAACTTTTCATCAGAAAGATATATATAACAGAGACTATATAAAAACTTTCCGATGCAAAGAGTATTCATTGAAACTAAATATGAAGGTAAATTAAGTTTACCAAGTAATTTAATAGAACAATTACCAAAAAAAATAGTTTTAGCTATGCCCGTACAATTTCTGGACTTTTTAGATAAAATTAAAGAACAATTAGAATCTGCTGATAAAGAAGTAATTTTGTTCAAAAGCAAGCACGGCAAACATCTCGGACAAATTTTAGGTTGTGCAGTAGAAAAGTTTCCTGGAGATTATCAAGCTTTTCTGTACATTGGTGATGGTAAATTTCATCCAACAGCTTTATTGTACGAAAATGAAAAAGAAGTTTACTGTTATAATCCATTTAATGATCATATTGAAATCTTAAACCAATCTTATATAGAAAAAGTTCAGAAGAGAAAGAAAGGTCAACTTGCTAAATTCTTATCTTCAGATAACATTGGAATTCTTGTTACCAGTAAATCTGGCCAAAATCAAAGTAAGAAAGCTGAAGAATTACGTTTAAAACTAGAGGAGAAAGGTAAAAACGCATTTGTCTTCATCGCCGATGAAATTAATTTCAATTCTTTGGAAAATTTTAATTTTATTGATGTCTGGATTAATACAGCCTGTCCGAGGATTATGGACGATTTTAAATGTTTGAATCTTCGTGATTTAACAGAAATTGGATATTAAGAGAATTTCTCTCTGAAAGTTCTAATTTTTCATGATTCTTCAATTCTCTCGTCGAATACCCGACGGATAAAACACGAAAC
The DNA here is from genome assembly GCA_964639875.1 of uncultured Methanosarcinales archaeon. Lineage (GTDB taxonomy): Archaea > Nanobdellota > Nanobdellia > Woesearchaeales > GW2011-AR9 > CAZQLW01. The sequence continues at coordinate 2,091 of CAZXEM010000009.1, forward strand.
ATTTATATACCTCAAAGATTTCTCTCAGCTTAGAAAACCAGGGGGTTTTCACAATTAAAAAACAAATAAAAAAGGAGGAGAAAAAAAATGGCAGAAGTTGTAGCAAAATGTGGAGTTAAAAAAGAAAAAGGTTACCTTTATTTCTTAGACAAAAATGGCAATGTATCCTGTGCAGAAATGAGCAGAGCTGGTCGTAAGAAAGGTCGAGTTAAGAAAAAAGTAGTAGCTAAAGTAGGTGTAAAGAAAGAATCTGGTTATCTATACTTTGTAGATAAGAAAGGTAACGTAGCTAGAGCAAAAATGGCTCGAGGCAGAAAGAAAGGTAAAAAGAAAGTTGCTAAGAAAAAAGCTGTAAAGAAAAGAAAAGTTGCTAAAAAGAAAGTAGCAAAGAAAAAGCCAGCTAAAAAGAAAGTAGCTAAGAAGAAGCCAGCTAAAAAGAAAGTAGCTAAGAAGAAGCCAGCTAAAAAGAAAGTAGCAAAGAAGAAGCCAGCTAAAAAGAAAGTAGCTAAGAAAAAGCCTGCTAAGAAGAAACCAGCTAAGAAAAGAAAGAGATAAATTCTTTTTTTTTATTTTTTTATTTTTACCATTATATTCTCAAATTTGATTAACTTTATAAATTTCTAAACAATATGACTTAACATGCCAGATTTTGATCCCAAAAATAAACTTAATGAACTTAATGCTAAAGAATGGTTGAAATTTACTAAAACGTGGTTCATCCATAACCCGCCGCCGAGAAAAAAAGCAGAAATGTTACATCCAGCGAAATATCCAGAAGATATGATTGAAAAGTTCATTAAATTCTTTACAAAACCAGGAGAGGTTGTTTTTGATCCATTCTTAGGTACTGGTTCAACTTTAATTGCTTCCCATAACACACAAAGAAATGGCATGGGGATAGAACTGCAACAAAAGTATGCGGACATTGCTAAAGAAAGATTAAACAAATTAGAAGGACAATTAAAATTGGGAGAAGATGGAGCAAAGTTACAATGTAAACAATTGGTTATCCAAGGTAACTCTGCGAATTTAGATTACGTCTGGCAACAGTATCAATTGCCTAACATTGATTTAGTGATTACTTCTCCACCGTATGGGATGATGCTTAACAAAAAAAGTCTTGCTGCTAAAGATAGGGAAGAAAAAGATCTTGATACAAAATATAGTGATGACGAACATGATTTGGGTAACGCAGAAAATTATGAAGAGTTCCTGAAACGCTTAGTTGACATTTTTATAAAAATTAAACCCAAAGTTAAAGATGGTGCATATCTTGTTGTAATTTTACAGAATTATATGCACAAAGGTAATTATATTACCCTAGCATGGGATTTTGCTAAAGAGATGACAAAATATTATCAATTACGGGGAGAAAGAATATGGTGCCAAGATAATAAAACGTTATACCCTTATGGATATAGGTACAGTTATGTCCCTAATGTCCATCATCAATATTGTTTAATTTTCAAAAAATTGGAAGAGGTAGAAAAATAATGGAAGAAGAAAATCCATTAAATAATTACTTACACCATCAAGTACCGGAAGAGTTACTTACTTTCTTTAGAAAACAAGCTGAACAAAAAATTGAAGCTGAAAAATGGGCAGGAAGAAACAAAGAAGTTAAAATTCAAAACTTTGTCCATTGCTGGGTAACTGAAGAAGCTTTCAAACAAATTCTTATCAAAGAAAAAAAATGGTTCAGACATCGTGGATTATATTTTGGTGATTCTGCTGGAGCAGGAGCAGATTTTACAGTAAAAATTAATGGAAAAGAAGTTTCTGTCGGGTTAAGAAGTGTAGCTCCAGAATCTTTAAACACGTTCAAATCTGTTGCATATCCAGATGACAGATTTAGGGATGAGAAAGAAAAAATAGCAGATTTCCATATTGTTTGTAACCATGAAAACGGTTTTACTAAATTTTATGGAATAATTTCTAAAGAGGAATTATTGCGAGCTTTACAATTCTCACCAACATTATATAGTAGAAAAAATCAAGAAAAGTTTAGAACTATTCCTTTAGAAAGATTTAAACACGATAAAATGTTGAACCTGATTTCCGATTTGGAATAGAAGGTAACTTATGTTGTACTAAACCATTATTTTGAATATAATGAAAAACTTCTCCTGGAGAAAAACTTCTTTTTTGTTTAATTGCTTCATCTTTAAGTTCTAAAAGAATCTCTCTTTGTAAATCATTATTAGGAACAGGTAAACCATACATTTCATAAACATGTTTAAGATTCTTTAAACCGCTTGAAACGCCAATAGCAATTCCAAAACCAGCATTAGCATTGTAAACAACTTCTCCATTTTCTCTTGCTTTAAGAATAGCATCAACATGAATACCTGCTTCGTGAACTTTTGCATAATTACTTCCAGGTTCAGCAGGACCAATACCAGCATAATTCTCAACAAGTTCTGAAGTGATCTCTAATTGTTTATAATCAACACCATTGATGATGAATCCCATTTGTTTTAAAGTTTTAAGAACTTCTTCGGTAGGAGCATTGCCTGCTCGGTCACCAATACCAGTAAATGTTGTTGAAATGCCATCAGCGCCAGCCAAGATGCCTGCAATAGTATTATCTACTGCATTACCTTCATCATTATGACAATGCATTAAGATTGGTACGTGGACATTACTTTTAAGATAAGAAATTCTTGTCTCTGTATCATCAGGATTTGCATTCCCAAATGTATCGCAATAAATAAAATAATCCATCAAACCAGTATTACTATTAATATAATTGACCATAAAATCTAAATCTGCTTCAGCGGTACCTTCTCCTGCCAAACCACAATTAAGGCCTAAACTTTTAGCATAATTTAATCTTGCTTTTGTACAAAGTAAATTTGATTCTCGAGTAAGTTTTTTAGCTTTCATCAAACTATCGGATAATGAACTAATAACAATAATATTATCTGCTAATTTACTACACCCATAAATTTGTTCCCTTTTCATCGGTGTTGCTAAAGTTACAGGAACTCCTTTAAAATGAGCGTAACCTGCAATGTCTTCATGCATTGGATGCATAGAAGGCATAATATCAATATTATATAATGAACTACCTAGCGCCTTTTGAGTACTTTCAATTATTTCTCGCATTTCCTGAGCTTGAAAAGTAACTAAAGGTTGTTGTTGTCCATCTCTCAGTGTTTCGTCCGAGATCATTAAATCAATACTTTTTACCATTTTCTTTATGAGAAAGCAATTTTGCAGTTAATCATTTATAAGCGTTTCGGTTTTATATATAATGTATATGCTTTTTAGAATTGAAAAAGAAAAGAAAAAAAATTAATTAAAGAAATTCTTTAAAGATTCAATAAAACCTAAATCTAAAGTTGCTCCTCCAGTAATCTCGTTTCCTCCAGAATTGTCTTCTGCTTCAGGTTCTGGTTCTGGGGTTGGTTCTGGTTCAGGCTCTGGTTCAGATTCAACAACTTCCGGTTCATCTACTGGCTCTTCAGGTTCGTCAGGAGTTGTTTCTGGTTCATTTGGAGTTCCTTCTGTTTCTCCAGACTCAGTCCCTTCACTTCCGGAACCTTCTCCAGAATTATCTCCACCATCTGAATTTGGCGGTCCACTTTCTCCGTAACCTAAACAAACACAATTACCATCTACACAATCTGTGTTTTGATCACCACATTCTTGTTCACAACCGTCATTACATTCGGATTCTTGTGATTCATCTTGTTGTTCATCTTCATGTTTATCATCGCCATTACAAACACACTGGCCATTTACACAGTCTGTACTAGAAGCACCGGGACATTTACTTTCACAATCACCGCAACTTCCACCATCAGGGAAACATTGTCCATACTGACAACTATATCCTTGTTGACAGTCTACTGCACCACAACCTTCATTTGAATCAGAAGTACACTTACAATTTCCACTGTCATCACAGATATGTAATTCGTCAGGAGCACAATCTTCTTTTCGTTGACCATTACCATCTGACTTCTCTTGAATTTTATGACATTCATCCCAATCACGTCTTCCTTTCCCAGTAAGTCCTGCATCTAAACATTCTTGTGGTGCTTCAACTTTAAATTGAATTTTTTTACATTCATCCCAATCTCGTCTTCCAGTTCCATCTAAACCTGCTTCAAGACAGGCTGGATGAGCTTCTAATTTAAACTGAACAGGTTGACACTTTTTCCACGGATCTCGATCATCAGCAAACTGACGACATTCTTCAGGAGCGTCTAACAAGAAAGTAATTTTATTACATTTCTTCCAATCGTCTCTACCTTCACCAGTCAATCCTGCATCTAAACATTCTTTTGGAGAATCAAGTTTGAAGCTAATTACTTGACATTTTTTCCAATCATCCCTTTTTGTACCATCAATTCCTGCGTCTAAACATTCTTTTGGAGCTTCTAACCTAAACCGAATTGATTCACATTTTTTCCGGTCATCTCTACCCTCTCCAGTCAGACCAGCATCAATACATTCTTGAGGTGCATCTAATTTAAACATCATCCTTTCACACTCACGGAAATCTTTCAAGCCAGCATCAATACATTCTTGAGGTGCTTCTGCTTGAAACATGATTGATTCACAAGCTTCCCTCGATTCCTTTTCATTTTGAGGATTAATTTCTCCAGATTCTAAAGCAGCTAAACATTCAGGCGGAGCATGAACTTTAAACATTACTTTCATACAATCCTCTCTGCTAGTAGCACCGGCCTCTACACATTCTCTTGGAGTATGTAAATCATGTTTAGCATTACCATAATCATCTTCAATGTCTGCTAAAACGTCTTGCAAATAATCAGGTAGTAATTTAATGGGATCTTCAATGTTTTCCATTTCCTCGCAAGCACTTTCATCTCCAGATTCACATTTTGCTGCTAAAGGAGCAAATTCACCGCACCTTTCAGCGAAAGGTTTAATAGAAATATCTTCACACCGACATTCGCTAGGATTTTCAAAACATTGTGACATAATTTCAAAGAACTGTTTTGCTTCTGTTTCCTGTTCAGCAGTAAGTTCTCGATCTAAATCTTTTTTCCATTTTGGAGCATTATCATCCGTTTTACAAATTTTAGAATATTCTAACGGGTCCAAATCAGACAATGTTTTACATAACATTTCAATTTGTTTAGAAATCTTTGCTGCTAAAGCAATAGTATCTTCTTCTTTAATATTTGCGTCAACTATTTCTCGAACATCTTCCCATTCTTCATCTTTCAATTCAGATTCAAAAGAATTAAGAACTTCTTTTACAGCTTTACTATTTTCTCTAACTTCCTTTTCAATATCAGGAGAAACTTCTCGTTTAATAATTTCGTTATATTTTTCTACCCTTTCAAGTGCGATTTCAGCACCTTCTTGGTTTCCTGATTCAACCATCTCTTTAAGTTCTAAAACTTTTTCTTCTTTATATCTTAAAGCAGTTTCAGGATTATCTCCCACCATAACGGTTTCCACTAAATTTTCTAAGAAATAAAATGTACTATCAGGAGTTAACCCAGCACTTCCTTTCAGTTCAACATCATTAACATTTTCATAGATGTCTTCTTCAATAACTTTGTTGAACTCTTGATCATAAACGTTTTCTTCACCATTTTCTTCAAACTGATGGTCATCAAATTTTCCTTGAGGACCATCTTTGAAATTATCATCTTTGAAATCCTGGTCATCAAAATCTTTATCAAAATGTTCTTGAGCGGAAACTGCCACAGCAAGTAATACTAAAACTAATAATACAGAAATTATTTTTTTCATTTTATATACCTCTTAAATTATAATTAACTAAAGTATAATCTGAAAGTATATAAAATTAACTTAAATAGAGAATTAAAGTAAAATTAAAGATTAAACTTTTCAGGATAAATCTCAACAATGGTGCCTTTTTTACCCTCTAAAATATTAAGATTTAATTCTAAACAAATTTTCTTCATTGCTTCTTCTGTTTGAGTTTCAATTTCTAAATAAGTGGGAATGTTTCCTACAGTGTCTAATTCGAAGTGAACATCTCCCAATTCATAATGAACCCTATGTTTTTTAAAAACTGTACCCCTCTTAAAACCTAATGATTCTAATAATGTTATTGCTTTCTCATAATCATCAACTTTGATTTCAATTTCCTTTCTTGTAGTCATTTCAGAATCGGTCATCGGGTCTTTATAGGTAATCCAAATTTCACCATTAACTTTTCTTACTCTCAAGAATTTTTTTGTTGAATTAAAACCACAGAAATCTTCAGAAAGAAATGGATAAGATTCTGTGTGATCATCAAATTTAACTTTAGCCCCTATTTTAGATAGCTTTGTTTTTATTTCCCCTACATCAATATTTAAAAATTTTAGTTCTATTTCTTCCATAGACCTATTTTAGTAGCCATTTTTATAAATTTTTAGGTTTAAAATTAACTTAACTAACAATAACTTTCATTGCCTGAGTGGTATAAATCCCATCAGAAACCCAGCACTTTATTGGTTCAGTAAAAGTAGTATTATAAGATTCCCCTTCTTTGAAAAGTTTACTTTTAACATCCCGGCATTGACCATTACCAAGAACCATAGCAATTTTATAACTTCCAGTACGAACATTTTCCCAAACAATAGTATCGTTAACATTAACACTAATAGATTCCATATTAAAACCACCATCAATCAGTTCAACAGTAAATATTTGTGGCCCGCTAGGTTTTACTTCCACTTTTTCTTCAATTGTTTTATCAACTTCTGATTTTTCTTTATCTTTAACACTTTTAGTTATTGGTTCTTCAATTACTACATCTTCAATTTCTTCTTTAATTTCAGGAACTTCATAATCAACAATTGCCGATTCCAATTCTGCAAGAACTGCTTTAAACAATTTGCCTTTAAGTTCAGTAATTTTGTTAGCAACAGGATACCCATCTTCATTTAATTTATTTATCCCTTTTTCTATTTGAAGGTAAGTTGCTACAGTAAGTTCAGTTTTTCCAGAAGAAACTTTTTCAATATCTGAATCTAAAGAATAGTAACGGTCACTTAAACTATAACCAGAATAATCTGCTTCTTCAGCAACTTTTTCAGCAGCAGCAAAAGCTTTCATAAAATCTGACATGATAAAACTCATTTTTTTAGAATCATAATTTTTCATTTTCAAATAATCCAGTTCAATCTTAATCCTTGTAAAAGTTGCCATTTTAAGTGCTTCATCACCAGCAAGAATAGTATCAACTTGATTTTTAAGATAATCGTACCGTTTATCTAAACCAGAATTATTAGTAGAATTTGTTTCAGCTATTTCTTTCAAAGCTTGACCATAAATTGCTTCTTTATCAACTTCTTCAGTTTGCTTAGATTCATTTGCCCCATTTATTTCGTTTGTTACAGAAGAACAACTAATTAGAAAGATAGTGGTTATTATTAATAGGGCTAATAGTAAATGCCTCTTTTTCATCTTAGTAAGTAAATCAAACTAATATAAAAGATTACTTGTTGGCAATATCAATAATTTCTTTAACTGCTTTATCTAAATCATTACAACTAACTGTAAAATCAAAGTTAACCTGATTTAAAGTGTGAGCATATAACGGATCATAATAATCTATCAGTAAAATTTCTGCAGCACTTTCAAAATCTTTATTTTCTAAAAAATCTAACATTTCTTGTTTCTTTTTCTTAGAAATAACTTTCCATAACCTGGCAGAAATTTCTTT
>CAZXEM010000009.1:9856-21179 GCA_964639875.1 uncultured Methanosarcinales archaeon
ATAGCGCCATATAAACTTCCCCTGTGTTGGGCAAGTCCTTCCAAGTCAATTGCATTTGGTAATTTTTGTAGTAATGCAGTTTTCCCAGTACAGGTTAAACCGTAAAGGACAAAAACTTTTGGTTTCAGTTTAAAATTAGTTAATTTTTCTAAAATAACTTTTCGGTAAGCTTTATACCCTTCTTTAAGTTGGAATGTTTTGTATCCCAAGGATTCAAACAAAGTGGCAATAACATTTGATCGCATTCCACCACGCCAGCAATATACAATTAAATTTTTGTCTTTAAACTTTTCAACAAATTCTTTCATTGCCGGAATTTTCTGTTCATAAAATCCTAATCCTTTTTCAATTGCTTTTTCTTGACAAACTTGTTTGTACATTAATCCTACTTCGTGCCTTTCTTCATCTGTAAGAATGGGAAGATTAACTGCTCCCATGATGTGGTCATTTTCGAACTCTCCTGGCGAACGTACATCTATGAAAACTGTGTCTTTAAGTTGCAGAGCTTCTTTAACAGGAATTTTATTGACCATCTTTATGTAAATTTATAGTTATCTTTTTAAAAGTTAACAATATAAGATTCAATATGGACTACTTTTCCCATGCAATCTGGAGTTACATCTTTTTCAATAAAAGTAAGAAACCACTTTATGCAATTTTGTTTGGTGTACTTCCAGACACTTTCTCTTGGTTGATATATTTCTTTTATAGATTGTTTACTGCTAAAGTGAATTATGGTCCTCCTGTTTTGGAAAACTTTCCACCTTGGATTTTACCTTTATACGGTTTAAGCCATAGCTTAATTATTTGTGCTGCTATTTTCTTAGTAGTTTACTTGGTTTACAAAAAGATTCCAATTTACATGTTGGCTTGGCCGATTCATATTTTAATAGATATTCCTACCCATACTAGGGAAGTTCTTCCTACTCCTTTTCTTTGGCCGATATCTGATTGGGCTTTTCCGGGAATGAGTTGGGCTACACGTTGGTTTTTTATTTTGAATTGGAGTTTAATAATTGTCATAATCATATTAATATTGTTTAAGAAAAGAGGATGGTACCCAAAATGGATCTTAAAGAAATCAATGCAAAAATAGTTTTTTGGTTACATTTACCAATTGTAATTATTCTTTTTGGAATGTTTGTAATCCCTAAATCATTATGGGCAGGAAAAGTAATATTTCATTTTTGGTATTTTGTTAGTATCATATTTTTCCAGTTCTTGTGGTCACTATTTATTTACAGAAAATTTGATATCATTTGTCCTTTGACAACTTTAATGCAATGGTTGCGTGGGTATCCTCTAAAAAACAAAAATAATCATGGTCATTCTTTTATTGCCGAAATATTAGAAAAAATGAGAATCCAAGTAAGTTATGTTTGGGTAAATGTTATTTTAATTGTTTCTTTAATTATTGTTGTCGTGCAGTATATTTGGTTCAGATAGATAAAATAAAAATGAGCGCCCCGACCGAGACTCTCAAATCCGGGAGATTTGTGGTCTCCCTGAGGATATTTGAACTCGGGTCGCTGCCTATCTTCCTTTTCGGAAAGCCGAAAGGGCAGAATGATAGTCCGGATCGTGCTAACCGTTTAAAGTTATCTACACCATCGGGGCATTATCACATAAAATCTTGATATCTTTTATAAATTTTTGGGTTACTAGTGCCAATTTCTTTGAACCACTTTTCAATATCTCTTTTTTTTCTAATCCTTAATTGATGTCTGATTAAATTCTTTTTAGCGCTAGTATTATAATACTTAACATCCAGCCTTATTTTAGGCTCTAAACCAAAAAGAATAAAATATTGTTGTAAGTCTAAAACTAAATTTCTACTTGCAAACCAAGCCCCTAGTTCTGGAGATTTTCGGTCTAATACAAAATAAAAATCTGTATCAATTATACCTCTTAAACAAGATTTCATCTCTTCAGAAATACTTTCCTGGCAAGTTTCTTTAATTAGGTTAGGGATATTAATTGTTCTTGATTTTTTCCCAAAAGGCATTTCTAAGAATTGATTGAAGAATTGTGCAATTACTTTAGAATAAACTCTCAATTCGTAAGTATTATCTTTTCTTTCTTTAAACCGAACATCTAAATTGAATAATTGTTTCCATAATTTTTTAATATAATTGTCATAATATGGTTTGTCTCCATTTAAATTCCCAGTACATTGAATAAGATATTCAAATTTGTTTTTTCTAAAACCTAAATGACCATCCCCAATGTGAATTCCACAAATCTCGGCCAATAATGGACATAATTTTTTAGGCAATTTTATTTTCTTTTGTAAATCCTTTTTACTAAATTCAAAAATGTTTGTATTCTCCATTACCCCGGTTAAGTATCAGCGAGAATATAAACTTTTTGTTTTTAACTATTTTTGTGCTTATGATAACCAATAAATATATAAATGAAAAAATATTACTTTAGTTAAATTAAGTTAAATTAAGTTAAGTTAACTTAAAAAAAAAGGTGATGTAAATGAAAAATGTTTTTAAAGTTATGTTGATATTGATAATGTTAGTAACATTATTGTTTGTAGTATCCTGTGTCCCGGAAGAAGGAGCAGACGACTCAGCTCTTGCCGGAGAAGCCATTAAAGGGCGAAAGCTCTAGGGGCTAAAAATGATGCCGCTTGTGAAGCAGCAGGGTTTAATTTCTATGTAAACACTAAATATAAAAATGCTAATGGAGTAAAAATTAAAGATCAAATTGAAGGATGTTGTAAATTTCCTGGACAACAAATTTGGAAAGTTGATGACGAGCTTAGAGCCGGAACTTGTTTCTCACCATCAAAAAACTTATGTTATCGTGATAATGAATTACATGAAGATGCTGCATATATTTGTACAGAAGGAAACCAAGATGGTGGAATTTGGAGAAAATGTACAAAAAGCGGTAAAGGAGAATTAGAAACTGACAGAAAATATGAGTTATGGGAAGGATCAATTCAGGTAGCAACTTATAAAGGTGAAAACAACTTAATCTGTGATGGTAAACAATGGGTTGAATGTTCAAAAGATAATAAATATGTAACTTCTGAAAAATATTATTGTAACGGTGAGAAGTGGGTTAAATGGACTAATAAAGCTAAAACTGATTTCCCTATTTTCAGTGATACGCTAGATTATTCTAAAGGTGTTCAGAAAAAAGTGTATTTTAAATGTACGTGGTTACAAGACTTGTTTGGAGACTCTTGTTATAATTACGAAACTACTTCAACAGGCTGGGCACAAGATAATTTCGCTTTAGATGCACCAGAAAGAGCAGAATATTGTAGTGGGGCAGATCAGTGTGTAACTTCTAGTGGAGCATGTAAAAAATTCGATGCTTATTACACTAGTACTTGGATTTGTGGAAATGATAACAACTGGTTAAAGTGTGATAGTCAAGCTCAAGACATGATTAGTGATGGTGGCAATAGAATCTGTGACAACAACAAGTGGATTAAAGGTTCAACAAATATCAAAACAGTTGGTGATTATACTTGGAAAGGTACTAAGTGGATCAACACTAAATGGTGTAAGGACGATCCTAAAAATTGTCGATTCAGTGATGTAGTAGTTAAGTTAGATAATTCTGAGAACAATTATTTTACTTCAGAAACAGCAATTGATAAAGGAAGAATTGGTATTGGTAAAAGTACTCAGTGTATTAGCACTGGTCATAAAGCACATAACTTCGGAGCTGTTGCTGGTGGTAAAGTTTGTGGAAATGATAACAACTGGTTATTATGTTACAAAGATGCACAGGGAATTGTAAGTGATGACGGAAATTACGTTTGTAATGGTTTTGTTTGGAAAAAGATTAAAAATACCAAAAAAGGCTGTTCAAGTTGTACTGCAAAAGAAACTTGTTTAGGAAGTGATTTAGACTCAGGAACTGGGACTACAAGGTATTGGAATACAAACAGGATTGGTTGTTCAAATGACCCCCAAGGTTGTGTTGACAAATCAGGTTCTGACTTTAATTATGGTGACGTGACTTTAAACAAATTCCTTTGTTATAATAACAACTGGAGAACTTGTGAACAAAAAATTGTTTCTTTAGGAAAAATTATCAGTCCAGATAGAAGTCATGTTTGTATTTACCAATCAGGAAACAAAAAGTATGTTTGGAATGAGTGTAAAATTCCTGGAAAAATGACAAATGGTGGAAAAACAATTTGTACCCAAGAAGGTTGGTATAAAGGAAAGCCTGGAAAAACACACATTGCTTCAGAGTTTGCAGAATACCTTTTCGATGGTGATCATTGGAACACGTGTAAAAAAGGTGGCCAAAACGAAGGAGTTAGTTTTAGTGGTTACAAGTGTGAAAACGGAGAGTGGAGCTTTTTATATGTAGACCTATCATCTATTAGTGTAGGTAAAACAATAAAAACAACACCAAAAACACCATTTGTAGGAACTGGCGGTTCAGGCGACGATAATACAGGCGATAGTGGATCAGTTGCACCAAGTGGCCGAAGAAGCAGATAAAACTATTTTTTTTTCTTTTTTTTCTTTTTCTTAAACAACTTTTAATTAACCAATAAATATATAAACAAAAAACTAAACTTCTCTCCCCATGAGCTCAAAAAGGGTAATATTAGGATTAACTGAAAAATTAACAATTTTAAGCCCAGATAATAAAGAAGAAAAAATTGTTGCTAGAATAGATACGGGAGCAACAGCATCTTCAATGGACATTAAACTGGCTGCTAAACTTAAACTGGGACCGGTAATTAAAACTAAAATTGTTAAGTCTGCATCTGGGATTAAAAAGAGGCCGATAATTAAAGTTAAAGTTAAAATTAACGGAGATATTATTGAAGAAGAGTTTACTTTAGCTGACCGATCATATATGACTTATCCATTACTAGTAGGGCAAAACATCCTTAAAAAAGGAAACTTTTTAATCGATCCAAACAAAAACTAAAAAATGAAAGCTGCAATAATCTCGTTAGGAAGTAAAAGTTCACAATGGGTAGCGGACGCAATGACCAGTTATTTCGGCGAGGTTGATATGATTCAACTTAAAGAGATTGAAGTTCGGATGGGTAAAGGTGGGGGAGTACTTTATCAAGGCGAACCGTTAAATAATTATGATTGTATTTATGTTAAAGGATCTTTCCGGTACGCTAATTTATTAGCTTCAATTGCAAACTTATTAGAAGGAAAAGTCCCTTATATGCCAATTGCAGGTAGCGCATTTACAGTGGTGCATAACAAACTTCTAACACATTTGGTGTTACAACAACATAATATTCCAATGCCAAAAACTTACGTTTCATCAACAACTGAAGCTGCTAAAGAACTACTAAAAAAAGTAAATTATCCAATTGTGATGAAATTCCCTGAAGGCACTCAAGGAAAAGGCGTAATGTTTGCAGATTCTATCAGTTCTGCATCTTCATTATTAGATGCGTTAGGAGCTTTAAATCAACCGTTCATTATCCAAGAATATATTGAAACGGGTGGTAGTGATATTAGAGCTTTAGTAGTAGGTGATAAAGTTGTGGCTGCAATGCGTCGTAAAGCGCAGAAAGAAGAAAAAAGGTCAAACATTCATGCTGGCGGTATTGGTGAATCTGTACAATTAACTCGAGAATTAATGAACATCGCTTTAGATACAGCAAAAGCGTTAGGGGCAGATATCTGTGGAGTAGACATTCTGGAAAGCCCGTTAGGACCGTTAGTAATTGAAGCTAACATATCTCCAGGATTGCAAGGGTTAAGTCAAGTAGTCCCAATTAATGTTGCTGACGAAATTGCTAAGTATATGTTTAGAAAAACTGAAGAAGTAGTTCTTGGTAAAAAGAAACAAGATTCAGCAGATGTTATGAAAGAGATTGAAATAGAGAACGGTAATGAAGGGCAGGAAATAATTACTAATTTACAATTACGTGGCGAACGAATATTATTACCAGAAATTGTTACAAAAATCACTAAATTCAGTGATCGAAAAGAGTATACAGTAAAAGTTAAAAAAGGTAAATTAGAAATCGAAGAGTTCAATATTTAGGTTTATTTCTTCTTTCTAACAACTTTCTTCTTAGCAACTATTCTTTTACTAACTTTGGTTTTAACTCTTTCCTGATTAACTGTTTCATTTTCCGGTTTGAACCAAAGCAAATAAATTATTGGTAACAATCCTAAGGTGTTTAAAATTAATATCGCAATGAACCAACCTTTTTGTTTATTCTGAGCAGAAAACCATAAAGCTAAACCTTTCCAAACCATTACCCACGCTATAATAATTAAGAATCCAAATAACATTAAATCTGGCCGTTGATAAAGATTAAACATTGTCCAATACGCCATTTTTATTACACCTCTAAAATAAGTATATTGTTGATGTTTTTATTCTTTGTGGTTTAATCCTCATTTTTATGTTCAAGTTTGTTTTAAAAAAAGTAACCATTATAAATAATAAAATATTCTTTAAGTTAAAAGAGGGGGATTTAAAAGATATGGCTAAACTGAAAAAAGTATTAAGTTATCCAGCAATACTTTTAATTACTATCAATTCTATTATGGGGACAGGTATTTTCTTTCTGCCAGCTGTTGGCGCAGGTGCTGCCGGTCCCGCATCAATTCTTTCCTGGTTTATTCTTTCAATAATTTCAATTTATATTGCGATGTGTTTCGGAGAATTATCTTCAATGTTTCCGAAAGCTGGTGGGATTTACGAATACTGTAAACAAGCTTACGGAAGATTTTTCTCGTTCCTAATTGGATGGATGACCGTTTTGGCAGGAAACATTACCATCGCCATGCTTGTGGTAGGAGCGGTACAATACTTGTTACCAATAGGTTCTATCTGGTTAAAAATTGGCATTTCGTTGCTATTCGTTTTCGCTTTCAATTATATAGCTTTCAAGGGAATGCAAACCAGTGCAATCATGTTAATTATTTTTGCGTTCATTACTTTAGCTGCAATTTTAGGGTTAGCTATTCCTGGAATGTTCAAATTCCAATTAACAAACTTCAAACCTTTCTTTGTCTTTCCATTATCATCGCTCATGTTAACAATTTTTTTAATAGCGGAAACTTTTTTTGGCTGGGAAACTGCAACTTTTCTAGCAGAAGAAACTAAAAACGGACAAAAAGTTATGCCTAAAGCTTTAATTTGGGGTACAGTAATAATTGCTATTATTTGTATGGTTTTTGTTGTTACATCTCTTGGTGTAATGCCCTGGAAAATTTTTGGAGCATCTTCCACGCCGTTAACAGATTTAGGAATATTACATTACGGAATTCTTGGCGGAGATATATTTACAATCTTAGTTTATTTAGCAATTATTGGTTCAGTAGCAGGGTGGGTAGTTTCTGCACCAAGATTATTATTAGCAATGGCCCAAGATAAACTTTTCTTGGAACATTTTGCAAAGATTCATCCTAAAAACTTAACTCCGCACAGAGCAATAATTTTTCAAACTATTCTAACAACAATATTAGTAATCGTTGGTGCTGGTTCTTATACAACAATGTTACATCTCCTTGTCCCAATAGTTTTGATTGCTTACGCTTTCGTTTTGTTAAGTGTTGTTGTCTTGAGGTACAAGAAACCTAACCTTAAACGTTACTTTACTGTTCCTTTTGGTAAAGTTGGACCAATATTAGTAGCCATCTTCATGCTTTTTTTAATTGGGATGTGGTTAACCTACACGCACGGTGCAATTAACATTGTTAAAATCATAGTTTCATTAATTTTCCTTGGTATTCCTTTATATTTCTTAATCGAGATGTATCACGATGGTGAAGCGATTAAAAGAGTTAACGAAAAGTTATCTTACATTTTAGTAATATTTGAAAATATATTTTTTCCAATAAGTGTTAGAAAAAGAATATTTTTAATGTTGGGAGAACTAAAAAATAAAAACGTTTTAGAATTTGGTTGTTCAGTAGGGACAATTACCAGAAAATTAGCAAAAAAAGTTATCCCTCATGGTAAAGTTTACGCTTTCGATATTGTTGAACATAATTTAAAAGTAGCTTATTCACACATGAAAAAACATCAACATGTAAAATTTTATCACCATGATAATTTAAACAATTTTAAAACAACAGTAAAATTACCAAAAATGGATGCTTTAGTTTCTACAGGAACATTATCTTACATGCAAAAACCGCAAGCTGTACTTAAAGATCTTAGTAAACATATTAAAAAGAACGGGAGAGTAGTTTTCTTAGAATATGATAAATTTTTCTTTTTCATGCCTAACGTTTACTGGTTAAGTGAAGATAAAAAAATTCAACATATGTTTAGATCTGCAGGGTTTAAAGTTGAAATTGTTAAAAAGAGAGGATTATTCTGGCAGCATATTTTTATCCATGGTAAAAAGGTTTAATATTTTAGGAAAAACTATTTATACTTTAGATAAAACCTAAAACTGATGGTGATAAACTCTGGTTGGTTAGTTTTTTTTGCCCTAATGCCAATTCTACTAGTTTTTATTTTGATGGCTGTGTTAAAATGGAAAGCTGTTAAAGCAATGCCATTAACATGGATAGTAACTATATTTATTGCTTTCTTAATTTGGAAAATGCCTCTTTCATGGATTGGTGCAGCAACGGTAAAAGGATTTTTTATTGCTGTAGAAATTATTTTAATCGTATTTGGAGCCATATTATTGTTGAAACTTTTAGAAAAAGGAGGAGGTATTTATGTAATTAATCAAACTTTAAAAAAAATTTCAACCGATAGAAGAGTCCAAGTAATAATAATTGCTTTTTTATTTGGTGGATTTATAGAAGGAGCAGCAGGATTTGGAACAGCCGCAGCATTGGCCGCTCCATTATTAGTTGCATTAGGATTCCCAGCATTAGCCGCAGTAATTGTTGCTTTAGTTGCTAATTCAGTTCCAGTAACTTTTGGCGCAGTAGGAACCCCAATTTTAATTGGAATTAAATCAGTGATTGATGTTAATTTAATGCAAGTAACGTATTATTCAGCATTAATTCACTTAATAATTGGTACGTTTATCCCATTAGTTTTAGTCTGCATTTTGACAAAATTGTTTGGAAAGAAAAAATCATTCAAAGAGGGAATACAAATTTGGCCTTATGCCGTCTGGTCCGGTCTTTGTTTTACAATCCCTTACTTCCTGACAGCAATGTTCCTTGGCCCAGAATTTCCTTCATTAATTGGTGGCTTAGTGGGGATTATTTTATTAATTTACACAACTAAAAAAGGGTTTTTAGTACCAAAAAATAACTGGGACTTTCCTAATAAAAAACAATGGCCAAAAGGATGGAAAACTAAAAGTATTACTTTACACCATAAAAAAAACTTAACTTTTTGGAAAGCAATATCTCCTTATTTGTTAGTAGGAATTTTATTAATAGTTACTAGAATAAATTTTTTAAACTTAGGCGACTTACTAAAAAAAATATCTTTAAATATATTTCAGGTGTTCAACGCAGAAATAAATTATTCTTTCGCTCTTTTATATTCACCAGGAATTTTATTTTTAATAGTCTGTGTCTTATCGATATTTATATTAAAAGTTAATCCGAAAGAAGTTAGGGAAGTATTGTTCGATTCATTTACAAAAATAAAATATCCTTTAATTGCTTTAATTTTTACAGTAGCTTTAGTACAAATATTAATTTTATCAAGTAATAATCTGTTGGAATTTCCTAGTATGCCGTTATTATTAGCAAAAGCGATGGCTTCTTTAACAGGTTCCATTTATCCTTTGTTTGCTCCTTTAATTGGGATGATAGGTTCTTTTATTTCTGGATCTAACACTGTATCAAATTTATTTTTTGGTACATTTCAGTATGAAACCGCAAGTACGTTAATAATTTCTCCAGTAATCATCTTAGCTTTACAAGCTGTGGGCGGAGCAGTTGGCAATATGATTGCTATCCATAATATCATTGCTGCCAGCGCTACAGTTGGTTTACATGGCCAAGAAGGAAAGATTATTAGGATTAATCTCATTCCGGCCGTTATTTATGCTTTGTTAGCAGGGATTATAGGGTTAGTATTAATAAATTTATAATAAATCTCATTTTTTATTTTTTGCTTAAGATATGTTTAAAGTAATATTAATATGGCAACAGATTTCCATCCATAGTAAAAAGATTTAAATATAATAGAAAAAACATCATTACAAAAAAGAGGCCAACAATATGGGGAAAAATAAATTAGACAATATTATTCAACTATTAATTCCCCCTTCTTTAGTATTACTTCTTGTTGTTACGATCATTGAACTTTTCTACGGTGTTGGAAAAGCAATGTCAATCTTCATTGACATTTTTGATATTTATGTGGTTATTATTTTTGCTATTGATTTGTATTATCGGTGGTTTGAAACTCCACATTTTTTTCCTTTCGTCAAAAAACATATTTTTGACATTATTGCTACCATTCCATTTAATTTAATCTTTTTAGGAATTGAAGGTCTTGTTTTAATCAGAGCATTAAGAGGAGTACGAATTTTAGCGAGAGTTGCTAGATTTGCACGATTTGCTCGTTACGGCCGTTTACTAAGATTGTTAAGATTTGGTGCACGGGCACCAAGGTTTATTAGAACAAGAAAATATGTTAAAAAAGCAAAAATCCGTAAAGTTCAACCGCACGAAAAACAGTTAAAGAAAACATTAAGTTTTAAAGTTATTCTTTTAATTACGATCAACTCCATTATGGGTACAGGAATCTGGTTCCTAACTTCTGCAGGAGCAAAACATGCTGGTCCTGCTTCTTTAGTTTCTTGGGGAGTATTATCATTAATCTCTGTTTACATTGCGATGTGTTTTGGAGAATTAGTTTCCATGTTTCCAAAAGCTGGCGGTGTTTATGAATTCGCTAAACAAGCTTACGGTCGATTTTGGAGTTTTGTTATTGGCTGGACAACTTCTATTGCCGGTTCAGTTACAATCGCTATGCTATTATTAGGAGCGTTACAATATCTTATTCCTCTTAAATATTCTTTTACCTATGTCCCTATTGCAATTTTCCTAATTATCGCTTTTAGTTACGTTGCTTTTAGAGGAATGCAAACTTCAACAGTTGTTTTGGTAACTTTTGCGATTATTACTTTAACTGCAGTCATCGCAATTATCATTCCTGGATTTATTAATTTTAAGCCAGGCAATCTGGATCCCTTCTTTGTTTTCCCGGCAATGAATGTGTTGTTAGCGATATTCTTTATTGCCGAAACTTTCTTTGGTTGGGAAAGTGCAATATTTTTATCTGCAGAAACTAAGAACCCTTCTAAAATCATGCCTAAAGCGTTAATTTACGGAACTATTGTTATTGCGGTTTTGTCTTTCTTTTTAGCTCTTACAGCGATGGGAACAATTCCTTGGGCAGAATTCTCAGAATC
>CAZXEM010000010.1:0-21094 GCA_964639875.1 uncultured Methanosarcinales archaeon
TCTGTTGCAAATTCTAACAAAAAAATTGACAAAAAAATTGAAGATAACGTTAAAAGACTTAAATCTGAAAACACTCAGTTAAAAGAAGAATTAACAGCAATAGTAGAAGATATCAAATATATGAAAGGACAAATCCTCTGGTTACAATCAAGACCACCAGGAGGAGGAACACCACCAAGAGCATCAATAAGACAATCTAAAATTTAGAAAAAAAATTACTTACTCATTAAACTAACACTTTATATTCACTTACTTCTTTATCCAATTCTCCTCTTTTATCTAATTCCATAATGATCCTATAATCTACTGCCCCATATTTACTTTCATACCACTCTTTTCCCTCTTTTAATTCATCTAGACCTACTTCTTCCCTTTTCAACATCATCCCCACAACTACTTTTTCCTCAACACTACCAACACATTCACCTAACATTTCAACTAATTTCATTTTATCTAACCCCCATTTTTTATTTATTAAATATTAATAGAACAAAGAATACATAAAAGTTTGGAACATTTTCTAGTGCAAAGTAAAAAAAAGTACAATTAAAAATAGTTATTGGATTAATTTAAATCAATTATTCCAAATCAATAACATAAGTAAGCCCTTTTGTCCCATCATGCTTAACCCAAGCAACTTCTACTTTATCATCTGCTAAAGCTTCTAAACCAATATAATCATGATACAATAAATTTCTTCTATCAAAACTAGAAGAAAACTGATCCCTGGTCATTGTTCCACTAATTACTTTCTCTTTAATTTCATTTTCAGCAAATAAATATACTACTGCCCATTCATTTGTTCCAACTCCTCCTTTGAATTCATGCCAATAACGTGCTTCCCATTTAGCTGCCACAACTTTATGTCCATGAATTTCTAAGTATTCTACATCGGTTGGATGTTCATTATGATACCTTGCACCATTCCTTTTTGAAATTGGTTTTAGCATTTCTCCCACTCCCGGCAGAAATGTTTCTGCTTCAATGATTTTCTCTTCTAATCTTTTTTCAGTTTTCATTTTATTTTATCTCCATTCTTTCTATTCACATTCAAGTTTCAAATATTCTGGAGTTACCTCTAGAACAGTTAGTCCCTCTTCAAGTTCCTTAGTTTCCACAGGAAAATAAAGGTTGTATGCCATATAGGTGTAAGACTTAACAACTGTAAAAATGTCTTTATCAGACATGCCTGCATAGGTAAGACCACTTTTTAACTCAGAATCAGTCATCCCACCACAAGAACCAAATTCACCAACTTTTAAAGTAAGTTCTGTTCCAATAGTTTCCCCCATAGTACAACTATCTTTTACAGCACAACCACCGGTCCCTAAGAGACCTGCCAGTAATGCTAACGTTACTGCTGTTTTTTTCATTTTCATTTCTCCGTTTTATTTTTTTATTTAAAAAAAATAAAAAAAATTAAAGTTTTAATCCTAGGAATCCACCCAAATTGTAACTTAGTTCTCCAGTGTTACCTACTTCAAGCAAATCTCCAGCTGCACCAAGTTGGTATCGATCCATTAGTGTTACACCTAACCTTAGTTTTTGTACACTAAAATTATGGCCATCTTCACCTACACTAGTAAGACCTTCCAAGTTTGTTAACAAGTTAACATCTTCACTTAATTCTGGACTATAACTTAAGTTAACTACAAATTCTCCATCTGGAGTATCGATATTACCTGCTGTTGCTAAAGTATACAATCCAAAGTCTCCTGACATTTGGAAGTATTGTAAACCAATTCTTGGAATAACTCCCATGCCAGGTGCTGCTTGAACTTCTCCAACAACATCTAAACCACCAACTAAGTTGTAACTTAAGTCCATTAAACCAAAAAAGCTAACATTGTTTTCGTAGTCCATTGTGGTTATTTGTCTTAAAAACAAATTAACGTCATCTGCAACTTTAGTAGATACTTTAGTATCTAATGTAGAGTATTGATCTCCGGTCATTAATTCTAAAGAACCAGTTGTTTGAGCGTCATCTGCTAAAACTATTGGTGACACTATTGCACAACCAACTCCGATTGCGTAAGCCAAATTTTTTGGAGTTGTTAATCTTCGTAGAACTTCTTTTGCTTCTGTAAGAACTTTACTCAAAGTGGTTGGTTCACCAACTAATACTAATCCGGCTTTTTCTTTTACAACTTTTCCGGGACCAGCAATTTCTTCAATTGTTCTTTCTTCTTTTGTTAAAGTAGGTTTTACTTCAACAGTAGTTCCTTCGTCAATATTTTCTGGAAGGTATAATTTTCCATTAGTATTCCAATACTTTATTCCTCCGCTTTGAATTATCTCAGCAGGAGTAATTATTTTATTTGTCATTTTATTTCATCTCCGTTATATTTTTATTTCTAAATTTAATCTTTGTAAATTATATGAGCTTCTTCAATAATCCCAGGTACTTTGTACCCGACAGAATCTTCTTTACACTTAAGATCTGGGCAATACAATTTACCTAAATCTTTATTTTCCATTTTTTCAATTGTCTTTTTCCAATCTACTTCTTTTGCAACAATCATTTCTAAATGTTCATAATTCATCATTTTATTTTCCCCTCCAAATCATTTATCATTAAGAATTATTAATAATTAGATAAAACTAATGAGGGGATAATGAGTCATAATAAGAAGAATAACAGGAAAAGAAAAGAAAAGAACAAATAATTACTGGAAAAAACTAACTAGGCAAATAAACTCTCTTGTAATACTTCAAAAGCTTAAAATAAGTATAATTCCTAATAGTTCCTGGAAACTGTGTTTTCATCTCGTCAATGATATTTTGAAACTGATCAAAGTTAGAAATTTCCATGTCAAACTCAAAATCAAAATCGCTAATAGATTTCATTACTTTGACTATATTAGGATTTGCATGACAAAATCCAATCAACTTGGAAATGGCTTTAATATCATCTAAATGCATATTAACTCGATAATATTCATAACCCAATTTAGTAAAATCAACACTTGCACGATAACCAACAATGATGTTTTTCTTAACTAATTGTTTTATTCGGTAAATTATTGCCATGCTACTCATTTTTGTTTTTAGAGCAATATCTGTTATAGGTGTTCTAGCGTTATAAACTAACATATTAAGAATTTCCCAATCAAGATCATTAATAACTTCCGGAGAACTTTTTCCTAAAGTCCAATATTTTTCCATCAAATCTTTTTTCTCATCAATAAGGTATGCTCTTCTAAATAGAATTTCTTCTGTGACCAAACTAACATGATAATCTTTGATATGTTTTCTAAATTTTCCAAGAACTTTAAACCAAACCTCTCTAAAAGAGTGAATATCTTTAACATGAAATCCAGCCAAAACGTCCCAATTACCAACTAACCTAGCAACCAAAGTGGATTCTTTAATTTTTATTAAATAGTCAATTAGTTCATCATCAATATTGATATCTCGCTCATAAAAATCAATATAAACATGAAAAAAGTAATAGCCTAACTTTGATGCATCAACAATAGTATTATATCCTTTAATTAATTTCTCATCTTCCAATCTCTTGATATTATAATTAACAACATTCTTACTAATTTTTATTTTTTTAGCAATTTGAATGTTGCTTTGCCGAGCATCTAAGTCTAATATTTTTAAAAGTTTTTTATCACGTTTGTTTAATTTCACCATTGTAATTAGGGTGAAATCAGAATAAGTATATAAATTTTGTTATTATAGAAGAAACCACTCATTTATTTTCCAACCTCACAAAGGTAGAGTGATTATTAGAAACCTAATAAAATAAAAAACTAAAACGGTTTTTATTTACATCAAACAATTTTTTAAAACAAGCTTTCATAAACCCAAACCATCATCAATAAAAGCCATGGAGGAAATTAAAAACAAAAAATGTTTTTAGTCCCTTCATAAAAAAAATATGGAAGGAAATTAAAAATGGAATATGTTAGTAAGATGAAAAATGTTTTAGTAACTGGATTAGCAACTTTAATTCTGGGTTCTTTTGGTGGATGTAAAACAGAAAACAACATTCCTGTTGGGCTGAGGAATCAAGGGGGAGCAGTTACGTCTATGGCAAGTTTAGCTATAGATGATTACCAAAAAGGAAAAACAAGCAGAATAGATGAAATATGTAATTATAAAGGAGAAAAGTATATTTTTGATGATGGAGAATGGGTAGACACAGAGGAATCATGTCCCGATTTAGGTAGTGCCACAGGACCTAGTGACATTAACAGAGTACTTGAAAATCATCCCATAAAAAAAGGTCAATTGCCAAAAATAAAAATTTACCAAAGAGGAAAACTAGTCAAGCAAACTAAAGGCAACACTATGGAAGAATTCGAATATAACACTAAAGAAAGAACAATTACTAGAAAAGTAACTGACTATGATAAGGATAAGGTAAGTAAAGAGACATGTTATTTTGACCAAGGATTTAGTGTAGTTAAATGTGGTAAAGAAACAAAGGGTGATGATGGACAAGTTGTAGAAACATATGAACATTGGGAATCAGAACCACTAGTTTTTGGTTGCTGGAATAGTTGGCTAAGAGAATTATGGAATGAACGTAAACCAGGAATAGAAGATCTTCTTCAATAAAAAATAAAAAGATTTTTTTATTTTCTTTTAATTTCTTTAATCCACCGATGTACCTATGATATGGGGGGAAAAGAAAAAGAAAAAAGTGAAAAAATTATTTTTATTCACATTTAACTGTTAAATATTCAGGGGTTACTTCAACTACTTTAACGGACTCCCCTATTATTTCAGCACCAACAGGGAAATATAAGTTATATCCTTTCTTCCAAAAAGAAGGAACCACAGTAAAAGTTTCTTCGTTTGGCATACCTTCATATTTGAAACCACCTTCAATTAAATCTCGAGAACCGTTCTCACAGATTATCCCTTCACCAACTTTCAAAACATGTTCTTGTTCTTTAAACTCTCTTACAATTTTTTCATGTCCACAACTACCTGCACCCATTAAAGTAGCAAGCATTGCAACCGCACAAATCATTTTTTTCATATTTTTATTTCATCTCCATTTATTTATTCTAATATAAATAAAACCAAAACAAGTATTTAATTATTTGTTGCAGATAAATGTACAACAGAATTAAATAGATTATTATGATTAGTTTATTCTTACAATAATAAGAAAAAAGTTAAGAAAGCTTTTTTACAACTTTCTTAAAGTGCTGTTTTTATTTAGGCAACTACAACACTAAAGTTTTAAGCTCTTGGTAAGCTTCTTGAGGTGTACATTTAGGGACAGACATTGCTTTATGTCTGTATGTTTCAAGAAGGTTTGATAACAACTTGTATAAGCAGTTATTTTTCTCAGCTTTAATGATTAAAGGCTGTTCTAAAGGTTTATGCCTCATATCAATCTGCATAAGAATTTCTCTTGATTCCTCATCCGCATAAAAATCATATTGACATTTAGCTTTTAAGGTTACCTCGAAATTACCTAAGGTAGTTATGTACTCTTCATGCTCACGAACTTCATTACCGTCAGGAAGTTCACCTGTATAAAGTTGGTTTTTCATTACTTTTTGTTGTTGTTCAAGTTTTCTTACAAGTGCCTCTAAGACACCGATTTCCATTTTCATATCGCCTCCATGCGTTATACTATTGTGTGTTTTTATAGGGATATAAACCTGTTTATCAGATAATCTGTCTAAGTAATAAATGAATGAGTGATAATATAATAGAGAACAAGAAATCGGCAAATAAAAAACAAAAAAGTAAATCTCGACGAGAAAAAACTTTATTTTGAATGAAAATTAAGTCATTTCCTTTTAATTTCTTTAATTCCGCCCATGTACGGCCAAAGAACTTTAGGAATTTTTACAGTTCCATTCTTAGTCTGAAAATTCTCCAGAATCGCGGCAATTGGCCGAGTATCTGTTAGAGCAGTATTATTCAACAAATGAACGTACTGTTTAGTTCCGTCTTTTCTTTTTACTTTAGTATTCAAAGTTACAGCCTGATAATCTAAACAGTTACTGCAACTAGTAACTTCCCGATATGCGCCTTTCTTATCTTTCTGTCCAGGGAACCAAGCTTCAATATCATTCTGTAAAGATTGTTTATTACCAATATCACCAGTACAAATGTTTACAACTCTGAATGGAAGTCCTAATTCTTTAAAAAGTGCTTCTGCATTAGCTTGCAACATATCAAAATACATTGGTGACTCTTCAGGAAGACAATAAATTATTTGTTCGATCTTGTTAAATTGATGAACCCTAAATATTCCTTTATCATCCCGGCCATGAGTACCAAGTTCTTTCCTAAAACAAGCACTTACCCCGCAAATCATTTTAGGTAAATCATTTTCATTCAGCAGTTCATCTTTCTTTAACGCAATTAATGGGTGTTCAGAAGTAGCAATTAAATAAAGATCTTCTCCTTCAATTTTGTAAATGGTATCTTCAAATTCAGATAAGTTCACACCACCTTCTAAAGCAGCTCTGTTTAACATGAAAGGTGTTTGAATTAAAGTATAACCTTTCTCACGCATTTTATCAATAGCAAATCTTTGTAACGCTTGGCTAAGTAAAACAGCTTCATTTTTCAGATAGTAAAATCTTGATCCAGAAACCTTAGCAGCAGTATCCAAATCAATTAAATCCAGTTCTTCAGCCAGTTCAATATGGTCCTTGATCGGAAAATCAAACTTAGGAAGTTTACCCCATTTACGTAATTCAACATTTTCAGAATCATCTTTACCTTTCGGAACAGAATCATGTAAAACATTGCCAATCAATTTCAAAGTATCATTACGTTTTTTTAATAATTTGTTAACTTTTTTTTCAACTTTCTTAAGATTTTCAACAACTGATTTCATTTCTTTAATTTTCTTTTTTGCTTCAGATTCTTTTTTATTTTTTTTAGCTTGATTAATTTCTTGAGAAACAACATTTCTGGTATGTTTTAAATTTTCCATAACTTTCAATTCTTTTTTCCATTGCAAATCAGATTTAATAACCTCATCTACTAATTTAGGATCATGGTCACGTTTCTTTTCAGATTTCCTAACTAAGTCAGGATTTTCCCTTACAAAATTTATGTCTAACATTTTAAATTAGGTATTTTTTAAGATTATATAAATATATCCTTAAACGAAATATATATAAATAATAAGAATAACCTTATCCGTTATTAAAAGAGGAATGATGAGAAAAAATAACATTTACCTATTATTAGGTGCGTTTTTATTAGTTCTAGCTATTTCTACGTTTGCTGAAGAACCTATTGACATGAATGATATCTGTGAAGTAAATGAAGATTGTGCGTTATATGGAGATACTAGTTATTGTAACTTAGAAACTGGCACTTGTTTTTTACCAATAGACTCGGAAGATGAAGAAATATTAGCAACTGAAGACGAAAACATAGAAGAAGAGGAACTAATTGAATGCGTAGATGATGAACTCTGTAACTTAATGGAGTATGATTATTGTGATTTGGAGAGTGGTTTTTGTGCAAATGAAGAAACAATAACCATCTTAGAAGAAGATACAGAATTTCCTTGTACAGAAGATGAAATATGTACTAGCTTAGATTTTGATTATTGTGATTTAGAAACTGAAACTTGTATCGACATTCTTGAAGAGATTGAAGAAGAATTAGAATCTCAACCCAACGTTCCAGGAACATTGAATTCTCGAACGGCTGTTTTAGAAACTGAAGTGTCTAATTTAAAAGAAAAAATTACTGGTTTAGAAACCACGTCTACACAAATTAACCAACAATTATCAGAATTAAGTAATAAAATTGGAAATACTGACACCAGTATCCAAATAATTGAATCACAACAAAAACAAACTAAAGAAGAGTTGGATAAGGAATTAAAAAGTGTTTCTACTGGCATGGCAGGATTACAGACAAATTTAGATACAACCAAATCAGAATTGGGTAATGTTGAAAAAGATTTAGCTAAGCAACAAACACTTACTAAAGTATTAACTTTTATTTTCTTTATTCTCCTAGCTATTGCCGTAGCTTTAGGAGTGGTATATTATATTAATGGCAAAAAAGAAAATGGTTTACAACTTAATCAAGAAATTATCCATTACATTACTTCCCATATTAAACAAGGAAAAAAATATCCAGTGATTAAAGCACATTTGATTAAAGCAGGTTGGCAAGAAAAAGATATTGACTGGGCCTATAAAGAAACAATGAAACATAATTATAAAAATTATTTACAAGGCCGAGTAACACCTGGAGTAATGCTTCAACCAAAACAAAAACAAGCACAAAATAAAGCTCATAAAGTTCAAAATAATATTCTGAAAAATGTCGGACCTGATCATAAAAAAATATTTAGTATTTTAATTGTCAGCGCTCTTTTAATTGTCGGATCATTACTATTGTTTAAAGGCGTTACAACTGGAAAAGCTATCCATTTTCAAAGTCCAGAAGAGTTAGATTTAGCAGTGAAAGATACTTTAGAAAAAAATATTATGGTTAACCCTTTCTACAGACTAGTTGATTCAGTAAGTATTTGTGTTCAAGTAGAAGATGAAGAAATAGATACGTCATATAAAATATTAAAAACCGTTAACCAACATACTATTGAAAAAATTGATTCCAGCTGTGAAAGTGACCATCTTAATTATGATTTAGCACTTAAGTTTAACAATTGGAAAAGTTTTGATCTTCTTACAAATTTTCCTACTTGTAACAATTTTAAAAGAATTAATAGTGAAGAAGAAAAAAATGTTTATATATTACCTTCAAAGTTTATTGAAGAAGGTTTTAAACTTAACCCCGAACTTAATCCTAATCAGTATTGTAAAGCACTTAAGCAGTGTTTAAGTGAGACAGAGTTAAGGTTGATGGGAATTGATTGTAATAAAAAAGTTGTTGCTACAACAACTACTACTACGACTCAAAAGAGAAGAGAAAGACCGATAAAAGAAGATGACACAGAAGAAACAATAGAAGAAGAAGCGATACCAATAGTTGAAGAGGACGTTGAAGAGATAATAGAAGAAACAGCAATGGAAGAAGAGATTGAAGAAGAATCGCCAGTAGTTGAAGAAGAAAATAGTGAAGAAGTAATAGAAGAAGAGTTAATCGTTGAAGAAGAAACTGAACCAATTATTGAAGAAACAGAAGAATCTACAACAAACAATGAGGAAACTGTTGAAGAAGAATTACCAATAGAAGAAGAAGAAGAAGAAGAAACTACTGAAGAGATTATTGAAGAAACAGTTGAATAAAATAAGTTCATTTTCTTAATCAAAATTTACCAATTGATTTCTTAAATCAAAATCAAACCTACCCATGAAATCTTGTGCTAACAATTTATTCCTTGTTTCTAAAAAGTTGTAAATATCATAACTAAAACAGGGTGCACACAAACCCATTTTATTACCGCAACGGATACAACAAGTATCACCCAAAACTTCAACACCAATAATTTCTTTTGCAAGTTCAGGATCATTCTGACTAACCATATCCCTCATACTTTGAGATAAACAACTAGAACAAATAGGATTAGTTATAACCTCATTACACTCTACACATCTGTTAAAAGGAGCATTTAAATCCAACATGTATATAGCACGAAACGCTTATATATATGTGTTTCACATTAACTTTATATGGCCTATATACGTATTAAGAAAATTAATAACAAAAAATACGCTTATTTGGTAGAAACAATTAACACTAAATCTGGCCCAAGACAAAAAGTAAAACAGTATCTTGGAAGTGTCCAAGTTCTAGAAAAAAAGAAAGAATTTTTTGCAATCAATAAAACATTCAAAGATAAAAAAGATATTTTATCAAACTTAGCTATTGCAGAATTAGAATCCAAAGGGTTTAAAGAAAAAAATAACAATTACATTTACAAAAATTTAATTTTTTCTCCTAAAAACTTTACTTTAACAAAAAAAACTAAAAGCAATACAGAAAAAGATATGGTTATTAATATTAACCAAGGTTACATTTGTACATTTACTTTACAAAGGTTACTTAACTTTAAGAAAAGTAAAGATTTCAATAAAGATGCTTACAACCTCGCAAAACATTTCTTAGAAGCAGGGTTAAACATTTCTAAAGAGTTATTTATTGATTTTTATCAAAAAATCTGATTTTAAAAGTTAATTTTATATAGTTGCGAATATCTAGTTTTTAAAATGGATGTAGGGGGCCAAGCAGTAATTGAAGGCGTAATGATGCGTAACAAGAATAAATTCGCTGTAGCTGTAAGGACAAAAGAAGGAAAAATTAAAGTTAAGAAAGAAAAAAGTAGTAAATATCCAAAATATTTTCAAAAACCTTTCATTCGAGGGGTTGTCGGTTTAGGATACACTTTATATGATGGTGTTAAAGCATTAATCTGGAGCAGTAACCAACAATTAGAAAAAGAAGAGAAATTAACAAAAAAAGAAGTTATTGGAACAATTGTTATTTCGCTATTATTTGCAATTTTAATATTTGTAGTTTTACCATTCTTTGCAGCTAACTGGATTCATTCTGAAGGAATCTGGTTCGACATCTTAGACGGAGCTTTAAGAGTTATTTTATTCATAGGATATTTAGTATTAATCTCATTTATGAAAGATGTTCAAACACTATTTCAATACCATGGTGCAGAACATAAAACAATTGCTTGTTATGAAGCTAAAGAAGATTTGAATATCCATAACGCTAAAAAGTATTCACGATTACATCCAAGATGTGGCACATCGTTTCTTTTTGTAGTTTTAATCTTATCAATAATAATTTTCACTTTAATTAAAGGCCCGTTATGGGTGAAGTTTATTGGCAGAATATTATTAATGCCAGTTATTGCAGCTATTGCCTACGAAATAATTAAATTAAGTGGTAAGTATAGAAAAAGTAAAATTGTAAAATTCTTTGTCTCACCAGGATTATGGTTACAACGAATTACTACAAAAGAACCAAGTGATAAACAGTTAGAAGTAGCAATTAAAAGTTTAGAAGCTGTTGTTAAATAAATTTGAAAATGAAAAATTAAAGTAAATCTGCTGCTAATTCTGCCAATTCACTTCTTTCACCTTTCTTTAAGATAACAGTACTAAAAATATCTTGACCTAAAAATCTTTTAGTAGAGTAAGTCAAACCGTTATTCTCTGTATCTAAATAAGGTTCATCTATTTGAAAAGGATCACCGGTAAAAACTATTTTTGAAGTTTCATTTGGCCTAGTAAGTATTGTTTTTGCAATACTAGAAGTTAAATTTTGAGCTTCATCAAAAACAATGAATGCATCTGGAATACTTCTACCTCTCATATAAGTTAAAGGAAGAAATTGAATGACCCCGGTATTTAAGTAATATTCTAATTCCATAGTATCAACTTCACCTTCTTCAGAACCTTTCCTTTTAGAACCGGGAATAACTCTTCTCCGTTTGAAAATAACTTCCATATTATCTCTAATTGGTCCAAAATAAGGGTCCATTTTTTGTTCAACAGATCCTGGCAAGAAGCCAATTTCTCTTCCTAATGGAGCAGTAGATCTAACTACAATCAGTTTTTCATATTTTTTTGTTTCTAATACAGAATGCAATCCACAAGCTAAAGCAACCAATGTTTTTCCAGTTCCTGCTTTACCAATAAGTGAAACATATTTTCTTTTATCATCTAAACAAGCATCCATCGCATATTTCTGGTCTTTATTCTTTGGATATATTCCTTGAATGATTGTATTATCACCAACCCATAAAGGATTAAAATTATGAACATTACCACTATTAGAATATCGTAAAGCCAAAGCCTCACGATCTAAATGTAAATATTGATTATGGATTAATTTCTGAATATTTGGATTATATTGATTAAGTTCATCATTACCAATGGATACTGGCTGACCCTCACGCAATTTCTTTCTTAATTCGGGGGATAAATCAACACAATCAGGAAGAGAAAAAATTTCATCTAAAGATTTACCTTTTCTTTTACTACGATTACTTTGTGCTTTGTACTTTCTTGCCCAAGCTCTAGCAACAAAACCAGTATCTTCAGAAATTAAAATAACTTCATTGGTTTTACTATATTGTTCTTTAAGATAATCAAGCATTGCTGGATCTGCATGAGTATAAGTTTTCTCATTTTCATTTTCTACTATAGTAATTGTTCCACCATTACCCACTGGTAAAGGATCACCAACAAAACCTGCTATTGAATCTTTAATAATGTTTAATGATTTACGGGCATTTCCTCTTTCTTCAGGACCTTTCTTATAATTTGTTTTAAAAGAGTCTAACTCTTCAAGAACTTTATAATGAATTTGAACATCATTCCCTTCAAATAATTTGTAAAGTAGCCCAGAATCATCTACCAATGAACTGGTATCTGGTAAAAATTTTTTTCTATCACTCATTTTTTTAATCACTTAACGTGAAATCCCCTTTATACTTTCTAGAATCTTATTATATTCCTGAAATTTAGGATCATTATTTTCAATCTTAAATTCTTGATAAAAATCTCTGGCCCCTAATTCTAAAGCTTCTCCTATTTTAGTGTGAAGACCATCATCCATAAAACCTTCATTTTTCATTAATGATGAAATTTGCCATTCAATGGTATTTTGGTTATCTCCAAGAGCACCATAAACTTTTTCAACCATATTCTCAAAATAAATATTTTCTAATGAAGAAAAATCTTTAATATCTCTTGATAAAGATAAATGTTGATATAATTTAAAGAAGCTTACTCTTGTTAAATCTTGAAACCTTTTCTTAAATGACCTAACAAGTTCACCAGGACTATGATTATCTAACTGACTAACATAAGAATTCTTAGGAAAATTAAGAACTAACGAGGAATAAACTAACCCAATATCTCGATGAACTAATTTTTTGTTGTCATCCAAATTTGACAAATGATAAACTAAATTGTGTATAGTATAACCTTTTCCTTTTTTTATAATTCTTCTTTGTGTTTCTTTATTAACACAATCATCATCCCACTGTCCAGAAGGCATTAAATCTAATTTTTTCATATTAAAAAAAAGACTTGAAAAATCTTATTTAAACGTTTCTCGTCAGCAATCATTAGGTAGAGATAGTTGTTTTCTAGTATCGAGATTGAAGAAATGTATTTCCAACTTAAACAACTTGACTAACACCATCATTTTTGTTAATCCTAACAATATTTTCCACAAAACTTTCAATCTTAGTTTCATGCGAAACAATAATTATTTGTTTCAAACTTAATTTTTCTAAAACGTCCCTAACTTTATCAAGTTGTTCAGAAGAAAAACCGTCAGTAGGTTCGTCCAAAATCAGAAGATCTTTAGTTTTAATTTCATGGACAACTTCGTTAATAACTTTGTTTAAAGCTAATCGGTAAGCTAAAGCAGCAGATGTTTTCTCCCCTCCAGAAAGATTGTTGAAAGAGATTTCATAACCGTTAAGTTCAATAATTGGGGTATAAGTATCATCTATTCGAGAGATAACATTTTCGTCATCAATAAGGATAGAGAACCATTCTTGAAATAATTGATTAAAAAGATAATGAATATTTAACATCACCTGCTTTTCAATAGTGTAAGTTAATTTTAAGAAATGGGCATCTAACCAATGATGGAGCTCTTTCAACCTTAACATTTTACTTTTTTCTTTAACTAACTTATTAACAGTTTCACCCAATTCTAATTCCTGTTTAATAATCTCATTTTTCTGTGTCTCTAACTGAGCTTGTTTAACTGATAAGTTTTTTTCATTTTCAGTTAGATCAATATAAAAATCTTTAACCAGATTAATTTTAGTAGTCAAATCTTCCATTCCTAACAGGCGAGATTTAACAGATTCTGACTGTTGCTTCAAATCATCAAATTGAGTTTTTGCCTGAACAATCTGTTGATTAATATCTTCATAACTTTTTTGCAAATGAACTTTTTTTGAAATCAAATTTAATGATTGTTGATACTCTTTCAAGTTAAAGTTAATTTCTTCAACTTTATTCTCATCATTAAACTTGTTAAGTTGTTGCATTAAAACATTATTTTCTTGGGCCCATGATTTTAATTGATCCTTATCCTTTTGAAGTTGTTCATTTTTTTCTTCCAACTGTTTAAGTTCTAAACTAGTTTTAAGCAACAGATTTTCTTTTTCCAATAACTGTTCAACTTTTTGTTGTACCTCTCCTCTCTGAACCATAATGTCTGATTTTTTAGTGTTAAGATTAGAAAGAAGGTTCTCAGCTTGTTTAATTTTTTCATCTTCTTGAAATTGAATTTTTTGTTTATGTTCTTGAGAAACGTCCTGTAAACAAGTTGGACAATTTTTAAGACTAGTAAATGTAGATTTTAATTCTTGAGATTGAACCAGTAAAGTTTTATTTTTAGTAACTAATTCTGAAGTTTTAAGAAGAAGTTCTTCCAATTGTAACCTATCTTGATTAATTTTATCTTTCTCTGCAATCTCAACAGTTAATTGCTGTTTAAACTGTTCTTTTTCCGCAATGGAAGATATTTCTTCATTAACAATAACTAATTGGTGTTGTTTCTCTTTAATCATTTCTTGTAGTTGACTGACTTTTTGTTGCAAACTTGTTTTTTCTGTTAAAATTTTAGTTTTTTCTTCTTCATACTTACTAATTAATGCTTGTAATTGTTCAACCGTTTGCCCTTCAGGAAGTGATAGTTCATCAATTTCTGTTTGTAATTGTTCTTTCTTCAAATTCAAAGAATCAAGTTGTTGAAATTTATCTTTACTTAAAACGGAGATGGTTTCACTCTTCTGTTTCAAATCAAGATACAGTTTTTGGTCTTGTTCTAAATTTAATAAGTCCTGTTTTTGTTGAACTATTTTTTCTTTCTGTTCAATTATTTTTGGAGATAATTCAAATAATTCTTTTTCTAACCGTTCTTTTTCATTCCCAAACAAGGTTAATTTGTTCTTATAATCTTCCAAACTTTCAGTTCTTGTTCCCAAAATAGCAATGTTACGTCTCATTTGTTTAAGGGAAAGTTGAATATTATCTCGGATAATTTTGTACTTATCAATATTAAATATTTTTCTGAGAACATCTAGACGCACATCAGGATTTTCTTGAAGAACAAATTTCATCTCTTCTTGCGGGGTATAAATAGTGTACCGGAAAATATAATTCTTACTTTTAGTAATAAACTCTTCTGGGTAACCTAACAAACTTACAATTTCAGCTTTCAATTCTACTGGAGTTAAATCTTTCTTCATCCCGTTAATTATTAAATGTCCAGCGATTTGTTTGATCGTGTTTCTTTCTTTTTTAAGTGATCTTTTAATAGTAACTTCTTTATCATTAACAGTAAAACTTAATTCTACGCTAGCTAGAGAACTACTTTTTCTTAGTAATGCTTCTGCTGGTAAATCTGTTCTGCTTGTTCCGAACAAAGCAAACTCTATCGCTAATAAAATTGTAGATTTACCAGTCCCAATATCTCCCGAGAGAAGAGTTGAACCAGAAGAAAAGTTTATTGTTTCATTTAAATAAGAACGAACATTGTCAAGTTTTAATTGTCGTAAAAGCATCAAAGATATGGAGAAGAAATGCTTTATATAGATTATTGTAGTGAAGAGTAATGAAAAGTAATGAAGAGTAACAAATACAAAAAATTGTTACTAAAAATGTAATCAACTACTGAAACATATCTGTTACAGGAAAATAACACTTATTAATAAGTAACATTTTGTAATTTTAGATAGATGATTAAAAAAGGGGTGATTTTTTTACTATGTCTCTAAAAGCTAAACCATTCAAACAAGGAAGTTTAACTGTTATTTCTGGCCCCGTAGGTTCTGAAAAAACTGAAGAATTAGAATCTTTTCTTGACGCTTCTGTGGATAGTGGCTATAAAACTGATACAAACATTCTCGTTTTCAGACATCCTGATGATGAAAAGAATCCTGAACAGATTGGTAAACATAAAACAATCATTACAGAAAATGTTAATGAAATTTATAATAAAATCATCTCAGAGACAAGTACAATAATTATTGCTGGTGCGCCCCATTATCAAGATTCAAGAATAATTGATTTAACTGACGCTATGGTTAGAAGTAACAGAAATGTGATCATCTCTGGATTGAACCTTGATTCTCAAGGCCAACCATACAAAAAAATGCCAGACTTTATGGCCCTTGCAGACAGAGTGATTCTTGCCAAAGCGATCTGTTCTTACCACAACTGTTTAAATTTTGAAGCTAACAGAAGTAAAAAAAATGAAGATCAGTATGATCCGGTTTGCACCCACCATTATCATCATGATTGCCCACCAATATCACGGCAATTAGCCGGTTCATTAGAATGTTTTGTGGGACCAATGTTTGGTGGTAAATCTAAGAAATGGAAACGAGAATTAAGTAAGTTAGATCACAAAGGGATAGATTACGTGGTGTTTAAATGGATTGGTGATGATCGTTATGGAGAGGATGGTAAAGAAAAGAAAAAGGTATTTGATGAAGGTAACGTAACATTACACAACGGAGAAAAAGTATCTTCAGTAATGGTAGATACTGCTGCTGACATTGGAGAATATTTAAGTGCCCACCCACATATCAAAAACAGTTTACTTGATGAACTACAATTTCTTCAAGGGATTTATGATTTAATATTTGAATACCAACCTCAAGGGCACAAATTTTGGGGCACAGGTTTACCACGAGGATTTAACAGGGGGAAATTTGGTGATGTTTCAAAATTAATGTGTCTTGCTAACCGAGTTCATATGAATCACGCTTTATGTGTTAAATGTGGTGATCCAGCAACTGAAAATCAAAGAATGAAAGAAATTTCTGGAAATGTTTATGAAGCAGAAGATGGTGACCCGTTAGTTATGCCCGGCGGTGCAAAAAAAAGAGGAGACAAATTTTTCTATCAAGCCAGATGTTTAGACCATTGGGTTTTGCGTGGAGAACCAGAATCAGAGTTTAAACTTGACAAATTTTCTTGGGATTAGAATAAAAATTAAAAAAAAAAGAAAAAAACTTAAGCAGATAATTTCTTTAATTTATTAATGAATGGTTTTAATTGTTTTTCCAAAACTGCTGCGAATGGCACTAATCCGAATTGACCCGCACCTTTAGCAATTGTTGTATTAATTTCAGCAATTAACTTTTTAATTAATGCCTGGACTGACGCTAGACGGTCTGGATCTTTTTTCAGCAATCCTAATTGTAACTTCAAATTAAGGAAATCACTTTTCAACTCCCCCACATAAAATGAAGTTTCTCTAATTAACACCGCTTCGTTAGGCCTAATTAAACGTATTATGTTTCCAAGATCAGTTTTAAGATTATCGGGTAAAATTTCTTCAAGATCTTTCAAGCCAGATTTAACTTTTGGATAATAACGGTTAATTCCTCTCCGTTGAGAATTAGTTGCATACCTTAACTGGTAATGTATTTTTTTGTACAAATTATCAGCAGTTTTAGAATCTGTTGTTGCCAACATTTTCTTTAATAAAATGACAGATTCATCAAGATAACTATACATTGAACCGCACCATTTTATTGTTTTTGATAAATTATCAGAAACTCTTTCAACATCTTTTAATCCTTTTACCATTTTTAATCAACACCTCGTTTTTATTTAATAAACCGAGGTAAGTATATAAATTTTGTCTAATACTCAACGCCCCTTCTTGCTTGGACACCATTATCATAATAATGTTTATACACTCGCATCTCAGTAACAAGGTCAGCAGCAATCATAATTTCTTCTGGTGCACCTCTACCTGTTAAAACAAGTTCCATCTGTTCGGGCTTATTCTGAATCAGGTTTAATAACTCTTCTTTTTCAACAAAACCTAAATTTGCAGCAGTGTTAACTTCATCAAGAATAACTAAATCATACTTACCACTAGAAACAACTTCTTGTGCTTTAAAAAAAGCTTCATTAACATAATCTTTTTGAATATCATCGTTCAGAAAACAGTAACGACAAGAACCACAATCAATATCTTCACGGACAAAATCAAAAAGAGTTTTATTACGACTACCTTTAGGACTAAACCCATCAATTTTAAGTTGTTTCTGTTGTTTAATACAAGGCCTCCCAAATTGAGCAATTTCAATTTTTGGAAGATAATTTTTGGAAGCAATGTACTCGCCAGTATACGCACCACCTTTCATAAACTGAACAATAAAAACTTTGAACCCTTGACCAATTGCTCGTAAAGCTAAACCTAAAGCGGCAGTAGTTTTACCTTTACCATTACCAGTGTAAACATGGACTTGACCTCGTTTTACCATTTTAAAAAAGTTTAAGTTGAAATTTAAAAATAAAAAATTATAAAAAAATTATAAATGACAAGTTGAACAACCACCAGCAAATTCAGCATCAACAGATAACAGATCATCTTTTTCATCATCATTAATGATGATGTTATTAGGGCCAGATGGATCAACAAATTCTGAAGGTCCTGATGGAGGAGGTAGATGAGGAAGACCCATTGTTTCTGGCTCTTTTGGTTGCTCTGATATCTCTGGTTCTTTTGATTCTGGAAGAATCGGTTTTGATACTTCAACAGGTTTATCTTCACGTTTAATGTTTAACACCTGAACATCTCTACTACCGTCACGATAAATAGTAATTCCTTTACAACCTAATTCGTGAGAAAGTAAAAATACTTGAGAAACATCTTCAACAGTTGCTGAATAAGAAAAATTCACCGTTTTACTTACCGCATTATCAACATGTTTCTGGAAAGCTGCTTGCATTCTTACATGATCTCCGGGATTAAGGTCCATCGCAGTAACAAAAATTTTCTTAATAGTTTCAGGAATTTCTTCAACATCCTGGATACTTCCTTTACGCGCAATCTTTTTCATCAATTCGGGCGTGTAAAAACCTTCTTCACGAGCAACTTCTTCAAATAACGGATTAACTTCCAACAATTCAAACTGAGGAGTTTTCCTTAAGTAAGAAATTGCAAAAAGTGGTTCAATACCTGAAGAACAATTACCAATGATAGAAATACTTCCAGTAGGAGCAATCGTTGTTCGAGTAGCATTCCTAACCCGATTATTTTCATTATTATCATTGTAAACACTACTTTCAAAGTTAGGGAACACGCCTTTCTTCTTAGCCCACATTAAAGAAGTCAGTTTTGCTTCATGATTAATAAAATGCATAATCTTTTCTGCTAATTGAAAAGCAGGTTCAGAATTGTAAGGCATTCTTAACTTGATTAACATGTCTGCAAATCCCATTACTCCTAACCCGATTTTTCTATTAGCCCTAACCATTTTGGCAATCTTTTCAATTGGAAACTTGCTCATGTCAATAACATTATCAAGGAAATGGACAGCAGTATGAATTGTCTGCCTTAACTTTTCCCAATTAACATTATTATTAGTTACGTGGTTAGCTAAATTGATTGAACCAAGATTACAAGATTCGTACGGTAACAAAGGTTGTTCACCACAAGGGTTAGTTGATTCTACTTCTCCTAAAGAAGGAGTAGGATTACTTCGTAACCAATTCATCCGATCAATATAAATCACTCCTGGTTCACCATTTTTCCAAGCCATGGTACAAATCAAATCAAAAACTCGTTTAGCGTTAAGTTGGCCAATAACTTCTTTATTTGCAGGATTAATCAAATCGTAATTACTATTAGTTTTTACAGCTTCCATAAAATTTTCAGTTATTCCTACAGAAATATTAAAATTAGTAATTTGATTATCTTTTTCTTTACAAGTAATAAAGTCAAGGATATCTGGATGATCAACTCTCAATACGCCCATGTTAGCGCCCCTTCTTTTACCACCCTGTTTGATGACATTAGTAGCAGAATCAAAAACTCGCATGAACGAAATTGGTCCAGAAGCTACCCCACCGGTAGTACCTACTGGTGCTCCTTTCTGTCTTAACCGAGAAAATGAAAAACCTGTCCCGCCACCAGACTTATGAATTAAAGCAGCATTTTTTATTGACTCAAAGATACATTCCATAGAATCTTCTACTGGAAGAACAAAACAAGCAGATAATTGTTGAATTTCTGTACCCGCATTCATCAAAGTTGGTGAATTAGGGATGAAATCTTTAGCTAACATAATTTGTAAAAAGTCTGCCTTAGCAAGTTCAACATCAAGCCCGTACGGTTGATCAGCCAAAGCAACATTTTCTGCTACCCTTTCAAATAACTGTTTAGGCGATTCTAAAGGTACGCCTTCTTTATCTTTAATTAAATAACGACCCTCAAGAACTTTAAGGGCATTAAGGCCAAGTTTACAATCGTCTTTTACTCCAATAAGTGATTCAGCTTCACGAATTTCTTTACGTTTCTGTCGATAAAGGATAAACGTTTTAGCTGTTTTAACGTGCCCTTCTTCAATCAAAACTTTTTCAACTACATCCTGAATATTTTCCACATCAGGAATTTCAAGATTCATAACTTCTAAATAATCCATAGCCCGATCTGAAAGTTGTCTAGCCATGGTCAAATTTTCACCGCCAACTGATTGTGCAGCTTTAAAAATAACTTCAGTAATTTTATCCTGGTTAAAATCTACTACTCTTCCGTCCCTTTTCTTAATTTGTTTAATCATTTTTATTTACCTCATTAAATTTATTATTTTAATCATTTTTTTATGATCGTATTCAATTCTTTTTTCAACATTTTTGGATCGTCCATTTCTTTGTGAATAGAAGCAAAACGTAAATAAACCATTTTATCATATTTTTTTAGTTCTTGCAATACTGTTTTTCCAATTTCACTAGTGTTTAATGGGTTACTCCTTTTGTTCAAGATTTTCATTTCAATTTTTCTGGTTAAATTTGTAAGAATTTCTGGTTCGATTTTCCCACACGCTTTAACCACACTCTGTTCAACTTTACTTAAATCAAATTCTTGTTCTTTACCATCCCTTTTGATAACTTTAAAATGAATTCTTGCAGTTTCATAAGTAGTGAACCGGTTAGTACACCTTAAACATTCACGCCTTCTTCTAATTGAATCATTAAGTAGTCTAGATTCTAAAACTTTCGTATCTGTTTTTGAACAAAATGGACAATACATCATTTCACCTGTTTTATGAATAACACGCTAGATATAGCGTTTGTTAATTTTTATTTTCTATATCTTGTGTTTTCTATTTGTAGAAAAATAATTGGTTTAAATACTTTTTAGTGCTTTGGTATATATG
>CAZXEM010000011.1:0-20626 GCA_964639875.1 uncultured Methanosarcinales archaeon
GAAATATTTTTTTACTTTAATATGGGTATCTTTACTTGGTTTTTCTGTCAAAACTGACCAATAATAATGCTTATCATTAGGAAATAATTCATTCCTTTTTTTAATTTGGTTTTTCATAATTACAACCCCGCACTGAAGGTTAACTTTAGGATCATGAATATTCTGTGAACTTTTAGATATGTCACAAGGTTTATGACGGGTCTCATCACCATAACTTAACTGTAAAAGTCCTTCACTATAAACAGAATTCCCTTCATCATAAACATTTGTGGGATCAAAACCAGATTCATACTTAGCAATAGAAGCGAAAAATAAAGACCAAAAGGCTTTTTTCTGATCAATAGTAGACCCTTTTAATCCCGGACAAAGTAAAAATGCCTCCTCTGGCAAGAATGATTCTTGTAACATTTCTGGGGCTCTAGAATCTAGGGCTTCAGCAATGTAATCGTTCCAAGAAGGTTGCCACTTGGTAGAATGTTGAGCATAAGTTGGAGAAGCAATAGCAGAGCTAAACAAAGTTAAAAAAATTGCAGATATGATTAATAAATATTTAAATTTCATTCTTCTTTCTCATAATAAATAAAATAAATTGCTAAAATAATGATTAATATTACTCCTAAAGCAATAGCAAGATATATTTGCCAACCAGTTTTGGTTTGCTT
This sequence comes from uncultured Methanosarcinales archaeon, assembly GCA_964639875.1. Lineage (GTDB taxonomy): Archaea > Nanobdellota > Nanobdellia > Woesearchaeales > GW2011-AR9 > CAZQLW01. Next base: position 663 of record CAZXEM010000011.1, read on the forward strand.
TGTTTCTTGTATTTCTGATGATTGATATGTCCCAACAAAAGGTGTTTCTTCCGGGACATCTTGTCCGTCAAAATGATCAGTACCAACTTGCATTTCATATGCATCACTGTATTGATCATGATCAGTATCTGTCCAACCAGGCATAATATCCTCATTTAGACTGTTTGAATCCCCTCTCAACTCTTCTAAATTACGGTAACCATCACCATCTAAATCTATCCACCAAGGGGTGGAATTAGGATCTTCTTTGTCTGTGTTAAAGTTATATTCTTCATAATTATAAAATCCATCTTCATCGGAATCTAGACAATCAACATCATAATCACCCAAATAATCAAAACATGCTTCTTCATACAATTTTAAGCAAATATTATCATTATGTACACACCATTTTCCCTCATCTATTTCACCATAAAATTCAATAGAATCAGGGTTTTTGGTTGGGTCTTCTGGATCAGTACCAGATTTCAATTCTTCTTCATTACCAAACCAATCACCATCAGTGTCCCACTGTGATAAGAAAAGATTACAAGCATCTAAATCATTAGCGAGAAGATATTCTTCATATCCAATATCTAGTTCTTGTAATTCATAACATAATGTAAGATTAAGTGTATCTTCATTAATTTCTGAACCGGATAGTGCTGTTACTAAATAAATCGAACAAAGTAAAAATACAAGTGTGATAATAATTTGTTTAGTTTTCATTTGTTTAATTTTAATTAATTAGTTAACATTAAATTGATCCAAAGTATTTCCATTTTCATCTTTAGCCACACAATGTAAATTCGCATCGCAACGATAATACCCCCTTGTTTTTTTACAAAATACGCCCCCTGGAGTAGTAGATATACATGATCTTGGAGGTAGCATCGAACCAACTTCTAAATTTGTTACTCCATCTCTAATTACTCTAGCTAATCCATGAGTGTCACCCGCGAAAGCTAATACTTTATTCCCTTTATTTTTATGTTCCACTAATAATTTATGCCACTTTTTTGCGCAACCAGTACCATGAACTCTAGCAATATGCGGATAAGCAGGTTTATGAAATCCTAACATAACGCCCATGTTAGGGTTCGCATTCAACTGTTGTGTTAAAAATTGAGTTTCAGAATTACAATTGCCTTCTGTATTTAGAATTATTGCTATTAAGTTAGATGTTATAGGAACTGTATAATGACCACCATTAGACATTTGATTACGAATGTAAGGAAATTCATCACCTAAATTGTCGGCAATTGCTTGGTGACCTTTCCCATTATAGGCACCCATATCTTCATGATTTCCCACAATAGCATAAAGAGTCCCTTGCTTAATTAAATCACGTTCATAATTTAAAAATTTTTTCCAGTGATCTTTTCTATCACCTTTGCCAACAAAATCTCCAACATGAAACAATGAAGGATTAGCACATTCTTCCTTTATACTTTTAAGTGCTATTTTTTGTCGACTTTCAGGGTTACGAGTATCACCATATAATATCAAACAATTTGGATCTTTTACGTGTGCCTGGCCACCAGTGTAAGTCCCTTGATAAGGTCCTGTTGAAGTTGTTGTAGTTGGAGGAGGAGAAAAACCTTTCTGAGCAAAATAATTTTCCCATGAACAATAAGTGTTCTTAAAATCTTCTGCATATTTACAAGTTCCATCACGAGTAAAATAAGTAGTACCTGAACTTTGTGTAATGATTTTGTTATAATCACCTTGGTAAATACATAAAATACATTTCCACATCTTGTCGGGATCATTTTTGTGAGCATCACACTTAGCATAATAACATTTATTTCCACAATTAGTCTCCTCTTTTCTTCCAAGAGCTTGCAAATAAGCGCCTTTATCTACTGAAGTAGTACATTCTAATTGTGTTTTATCAGATTCAGTAGATTTCTTTTTACAACCACAGGGAGTTGCAGCACAACCGTTTTCTCCGCCTGACCACCCACAACCAGTCAAACTACTACGTTGCGTTCCAGTATCATCAGTACAGCTTGGACCAATTTTCATACTACTTTCATAAACCATATGGGTAGTCAATAAAGCAGGATGTACACCTTTGGAGTTACCAACAGAAATTGCCAATTGAAATAGAGTATCAGAACCACCTGGATACCAGGCAGTTTTTTGAATACGATTTTGATAAGTTTGAGAGGGTAAACCTTCATTACCAGTACACCAAACTGTTGGCCCAATTAAATTAGAAGTGCTAATCGCACCCCCACCAGAAGTAGCCGCCCCGCCACCAGTACCAGGAGTTACTTGGCCAGGATTATAAGTACCAGAAGGATAACCAGAAAGAGACCCTGTAGTGGGAACTTGCCTTTCATCAAAATAAGTTGTTTTATAATTTGCAAGCGTACCCGTATTGTGATCAAAAATTAAATTACCCTTACCAAGTAAAGGACCTAACCGTTCACTCCAAACCTGATCCATTTCTTGACACCGTTGACCATTCTTACAACCAAGAACTACTTTAGGAACAAGTGTTATTTGGTATTGACCTTGTTGCGATGGAGGTTGAGGTTGAACCGGTGGTTGTTGTTGAAGAGTTGCTTGTTGTCCGCTCGGACGGCAATTATTAACCATCCCAGAATAACTTCCACCATCATAATTTGCTGGAACAACTGCAGGAGTATAAGAATTAGGCACCCGAACATAATATGCATCAACTTGATCTTTGTACCTGAAACAGTAAGCTACTGCTTTAACGTTATCACTACTAGAAACTACCAATAACTTATCATTAGGATTGATTACTTTTATCCCCGTAGTTTGTGGTAAAGTTAATTGTTTAGAATATTTATAATTTCCAGAAGTAGACCCTGACTTTTCTTCAAGAATAATTTTATTTGCTGAAACTCCTTTCTCCATTAACAATCTAAACATATGATCTGCTTCACAATTGTCTGCAGCGGTATCATGTGCACCACAGCCACCAGAAACAATAATATATTCAAAATTCCCTTGCTGAATTAATTTATAAGCTTCATTAACCCGATTAACTCTTGTTCCTGAATCATGTGAACCAAGAATCAACATAGTTTTAAATTCTGGAACTTGTGCAGAAGTAGTCAGGGAAGTTCCTACAGCTTGCCCAGTTGTTGTTTGTCCTCCAAATACCTCATTAACCACTTTATCAGCCATAACTTTGTAACCAACATCGTTAGGATGAACATCATTACAATTTTTAGCATATTCAGTTTTGATGCATGGTTCTTGACCAATTAATAATCCATAAAAATCAACCACTTGATCAACATTTGTTCCCAATTGACTCTTGATCCAATTATTAATTTCTTTAACTTGTTCATTTTTTTGTGGTCCACCCTTGTTAGTAAAAGGAGGAATTGTTCCAGCAATTACTTTAATATTATTTTGTTTTGCTAAAGCATAAATTTGAGCAAGATTACTAGTAATTGTTTCTGTAGGTGTGTAATCTTTTCCATTTTTTTGATTCCAAATATCATTTGTACCACCAAGAATAACTAAGTGAGTATATCCTTTTCCAATAATATCAGATTGAAGTTTGTTAAGCATCCATTCTGTCCATTTTCCGCCACTCGCAAAATTTAATGGTTGATTTCCACAAGATTGAATAAACTTTGGACCCCAACCAACAGTTATTGAATCCCCTAACAAAGCGATTTTATTACTAGTACAAGAATCCGCAAAAACAGAAGAAGAGATGATAATTAATAAGAAAGTAATAATAACTAATAAAAACAATAATTTACTCTTCCCTCTAACTTTTCCCCCCACCATTTCATTCTAATAAATATTCTTCTTCAAAGAGTTCTACTTCTTGAATCTCATTATTATTTGTCATCATAAACTTCTTAACCAAAGTAGTTTTTTTATTCAATAAAGGATTCTCAATAAACAGTTCCAAGGTATATTCTCCCTCAACCAGTTCTTCACCAACAACAAAAAAATCTTTAAATGTAATTAATTCTTGCTTCTCTTTACTAATTATGTCAAAATTAAAATTATTTCTTTCATCAACATCTAACAAAATATTTCCTTCCGGACCTTTAATCCGATAATTTTCTACCACTGTAATGTCTCCATTAGAGGTACTACTTTCAATGATAAAAATGAAATGAATTTCCGAACCTAAATAAAATTCTTCAGATTCAGCAATACAATTGTAATCAGAATCTACAAAACCACAAAATTTGAAATCTTTAACAGCAAGGGAACCTTCTCTGCCCATTGGAATAAATTCTGTATTCAAAACAGAAGTTTGTTCAGCTTCCATTTTCACAGTTAACACCCCTGCTTGTACTAAAAGAAAAATTATTGCACTAGTAACAACTACTGTGATTAACATGATTAACAATTCTGTAGCAACTTTTCCTTTTTTATTTTTCATTTTTATGTTTGTGCAACCGCTGGAGAAGATTCATCTTGACCAGGAGTTTGTGGTTCAGTCGTTCCGCCACCTAACACGTTAATATTAGTACAACTTGCTTCTTTAGCAATTTCTCTGAAATAATGATCAACTTTCTTGTATTCACCTTTCTTTTGAATATCCTCAGAATATTTTGGAGCATTCTCACCTAAACCGGGATATTCTCGATCAAGGAATATTTTCAAATAATTACAAATCACTTTTGATTGTGATTTCCATTCATTGCCAGCTTGCAGAATTTGGGAAGCAACACGATAATATAAAGCAACCACATCTTCCATGTCTGCTTGTTTACGGTTAATTATTGCATCTGCTTCTGCAATTACATAACCATGATTATTACGGATAAACTCTTCATGCATTTTATTTGCAACTAAATTAATTAACGGATTTAACCGAATCAAAATAGATTCCTGATAACTTGCCAAGCCAAAAGCAGGAGCAACTACTTGATGATCAACATTATAACAACCACCGTTCTGATCAGCTTGTAAAATTTCAGCATTAACTTGGACAGATTTTTCACCCTGGGCATACCCACCACCAGTAGCTTGACCAACATGATAAACACAAACTTTTTTATCGCCAAGAGGAGAACCAATAAGGTTATGAACTTTAAATCCGCCAATATTAAATTTAACTTCTTTCAATTTATCTCCAGAGATCCATTCGTTGTTTGCTTGATCTTTTAAAATATTTCCCTGACCAGGAAGGTAAGGACTATCAGGGACAATGCCTTGTTGCATAATTATTCGGTACAATCCGTTTTGGACACTGTAAGAGAATCTGTAAGAGCCAGATTGCACGCCTGACTGAGGAACATAATCCAATTGAACAAGATTACTACAACCAGGATCACTCTCACTATCAGACAACATTAAAGTGTTCGCCGCACCAGAAAACATGTTCTCGTTAACAGTTCCAAGATTAATTACGGGAGTATGAGTGGTAGCTAACCCTTGCGGAATAGGTTTAGGGATACTTGGAATCCCATGTTCAGGTTGCAAGCCAGTAACAGTTGTTCTTAAACAATATTGTCCACCATCAGTTGCCAGATGTAATTTAACTTTAATTTCATCTTCTTTAGTAAATAAGTTTGGTGTTTTACAACTTGCATAAGTTTGTGTATTCTTATCATAACAAGTAATGAAAGGATCCTGTAAATAAGCGCCACTACCAGCAGCACTAAACATTCCTGCAACTTCTGGACAAGTATATTTACCAGTTACTGGTTGCACATCACAATTAAATTGCGATTTTGGTGATATGTCAATTATTGGGAAATAAAACTTACCATCACGATAACCTTCATCAAAACACTTTGATGCATCTTCGTAAGGGCCAAGTTGTAATTCAGCAACAACGTGATCATAACGGTAAGGTGAATCAACTTTTTGTGGTGCAGGAATAGGGAATGAAACAAAACTTCCTGAACTTAAATCAAAACCTTGACCACCATCTAGAGGGAAAGTTCTTAGTTCTGTCCCACTAGCGTCGGTTGTTTGTAAACAATCACATTTTTGGGTGCCGCACTGTACTCCGGGATGACCATAATCTTCTTGACCAACACATTTCAAATAAACTTTATAATTTGCAATGTTACAACCTGGTAAAGCCATCGCTCCAATATTATAATTATAAATTGCTTGACCAGTAGCTGGATTATAAGTTGAGAGTTCCCTTTCTGCAGGAATGACGTGAACAGTAGTTTTTGTTGGGAACGCATAAGCTGCATCCTGAATAAAATCTATCCCTAATGGAAAATCATAACCAAAAGCAGCCATACAAATAGATTCAGAAAATCCTTTCACGCCCGTAGCAAAGTACTGGTTAAGTGCAGAGTTACCATAATCAGCTTGAACATCATCAATAGATGTTTGCATCGCATCACCAATTGAACCCAGACCAATTTCGAAAAATTTACCTACTTGCCCAAAAGTTCCTTTATTGGATTCATCTTTAACAGAGTAAGGACTACAATCAGTAAAAAAGTAAGCAATCGCTTTGTAGATTAAACCACAAACATGTTGTGTAAATAAAGTTTTACAAACACCGGCATCATGTAATCCAGTAATCTTAGCTTCTTCAATACAATTTCTTAACCCTTCCAAAATACTTTTCAAAGTCATTAACCTTGCTCGGATCCCACTTAAACAAACTGTTTGAAAAGCGCCAATATGTTGTGTGGAGGGATTAATTTCATGGACAGTTTTGTTTCCTCGGAAATAATCAGTTAAATAATCTGCACCAAAAGCTGAAGAAACATCTCGCCCTTTATAGTAACGCCATGTAGGATAAAAAGTACCCTGCGTGCCATGACTATCCTTAAATATTTCTTCCTGACGATAGACCCAATCTTCTGCTTGATTCTTAATTTTTTTCGCTGCCGTTCGAGAACCAAAGGTTTTTTCTGCATCACCTTCTTTAGGAGTACATACACATTGTAACATTCCAAGTTCTGCTCTAACATCTGTCTGTGTTTGGTCAGGAATTTTTCCGTTTTCATCAACATTAACAAAACAATCTTGAGTATAATAAGCAGCAGGAATTTTATCAGCGCCTTTCAAATAACCAGCATCGTTTGCTAACCGAGTTTCTCCAGAAAGTTCGTCAAGAACTTCTTTATAACAACCAAATTTACCTTTTTGTTTAGTGACCATGTTCACACTTTCAATCCCGCCTTCTTGATCAGCTTTGTAGCCGCCCATTTTTGAACAAACATAATTACAACTTTGGTCAGTTCCAACCATAATGTCTTTAGAACCTGCCGGCTTGTAAGCGATTAAATCATCACCTTCAATGTTTAACCCTTCTTGTAATGACATTCCGTGCCGACCTAACCATTTCAATTTTAATATTTTTGGTTCGTCAACAACACCTTTAGCTGGTTCGCTAACATGATACAATTGATCATTAAGCGGATTTTTGTAACAAGGGAAAGCTCCCCCCTTTTTCAAATCTAAAGCTTTTGCACTTGTTTGTGCCCCTCCAGTAACAGATTGAGCAATAAGAGTTTGACAATTTTTTATTGGTTGTAAAGGAATCCCTTTACTAGTAGCCGTACACTGTTTCTGAGAAAGGATAACTGAATCAATATCTGTCTTATCTTTTTCAGAAGTCCAACCAGCAGGTACTGCTCGACAAAATACTCGGTCACAACTCCAACGGTAAGCAGTATCCAAATAATTTTCAGTTTTCCACATTGCCGCAGTTTTTGGACAACGATCATCTAAAGTTTTTTGTTCTTTCCAATCTTTTATTCTCGGTTTGTTAACCTCTTTTTCAAATAGTTTACCTTCAACTTTTTCCCAATGTTTTTTTGTACTTTCTAATAATAATTGATTCTGATTAGTGGGACAACCATCTTCACTTTTGCCTTCTCCACCAGAATCATCACCGCCACCGCCGCCCATTTTAGTTAAAGAAGAGGTATAAGCTTCCCATCTTGAATAAAATATTCTTAACCATCTGATTACCATCCTTCCTAAAAAAGAAGCAATACAAACAACACCAGTTACCATAATTGCTTTTTCTAAGTAAGGCAAAATTAAATCAATCTTATCTAAAGTCCATTCAATAGCATCAATACCTTCATCTGTAAGCCAATCAGGTAACATATCTTTACTATCAATCGGAATATCAACAAAATAACTTAAATCATAACATTGAGTTTGAGTTTTTGGCATTCCCAATTTACCATTAGAATCTCTTTCCTGATACCTAACCAAGATTTTTAATGGGAACATTACTTGCCTTTTCTTAAATTCATTCCAGAAATCTTCATCAGTTTCACTAACTTTTTCTGCACTATGTAAATTAAAATTAACTAACCAAGCAGTTTTATCAGCGTTAGGAGTAGCTCCTCGCGGTGTTTGAGGAAGAATTGCACAACCTAACTTAAAACTTTTATCATCAAGCAGACCTTCAGTACAAGCTTTATCAAATTTCACGCTGTTAATAACATAAGCTTCTTTACCCGGTAAAATATTTCCAGTAGCTAAATCTCTTTGCGCAACGCCTTGACCACGGTATGAAAAATTGAAAACTGCTTGAACAATTTCTCTCCCCTCATCAACCAATCCCGGATCTAACCTTAACGGAGCTTGAAATTGTTTCATAGACAAAACATCAAAAGCCCAATTAGCAGAGTAACAAGTTTTCAAATTAATTGATTCTTGTGCATAACTGGTTCTTCCACCACGATCTTCAGCAAGAACATAGATTTTGTAAATTACTTCTTCCTGTTCAGCAAGTTGTTCAATCGGAAAAATTACATCTTCCTGAAGACCAGGTGGTACTTGTTTAGGAGCAAGATCTTTCAAATTAATTGGTTTCTTTTCAAAATTAACATCTTTAAAAATAAACTCGCCATTTTCGTCAGCGGTAACTTTTTCCCAAGCTTTATCAAATTTAACAGTGTATTCATAAGGTAAAGGTTTGTGAACGTAAAGGTAAACTGTTGCTCCTGGTTCAGTTTCTCCATGAATAGTTGAAACTGCTCTTCCTTGATAATAATCCTTACCTTTTTCAATTTCAATTTTTACTGGTGGTGGTTGAGTATCAGAATAGATAGCAAACTTTTTGGTAACTTTCCAACCAGCAGAATCTGTGATAATGATTTCAATATTATTGTCTCCCTCTTCTAAAGTAATACTTTCTTCAATCTTGTCTCCATCACCAGTAAAAACAGAATCATTATTAACAAAAACTTCAAAAGTACTATTTTCGGACAACTTTCCTTTCAAGTCAAAAGAATTTTTATCAACAATGTCAGGCAAATCTTCTAATTCCAATTTTGGTTTACTGGTATCAGCAAAAACAGTACCTTCCCAAGTAGTAGGATTACCTGCTTGATCTATTGCTTCAACTTTAATCATGTTAAGTTCATTATTTTGTAAGATAATGTTAGAAAATTCAAATTTTCCTTTTGGTTTTGGTGTAGAATCTTTTATTTCCGTTTTTTCAGTTTCAGCAGCAGAACCAGTAGCAATTGTTTCACCAACCAAATTATCTTCAGAATCATTAATTTCTTCAGTAAGATTATTTTCAACAGGTTCCACCTCTATTGTTTCTAGGGTTTCTTCTGTTTCATTTTCTGTAACATTAATTTCTTCTACTTCTGTACTCTCAGAAATCTCTTCTTCCTCAACAGTTTCTTCTTCAACTTCAGTTTCAGTGAGTTCATCAGTTTCAACAACTTCGTCTACATTTTCTGTTTCAACAACTTCTTCAATTACCGCCATTGTTGAACCAGCTTGATTTCCGTTAACGTAAACAAGAACTTTTGTTCCCGGTTCTGTCCAACCAATAAAATTTAGTTTATTTCCAGGAACCATTTCTGGAATTTCAACAACTAATCCAGGAGCAGTGGTATCTGGGGCAAGTGTTGTAAACGAATATAAATTACCGGAATTATCATCAACAATTTCATTACTTTCAACACTATAATAATGAATCGTTTCTGGTGATAAATCTGTTAAAGTGAATTGATGATCAGTAACAGAACTAGCATCACCAATAGTGTTTAAATTTTCTTTTTCTGTACCATAACTAACAAAACTATCACTCGCTTCATCAGTATCCCATTTAACAACAGCACTGGTTTCAGCAACATTATCAACCCTAACGTTAGATAATTCTAACGCACTAATAATTGGTAAATTGATTAACAGTACCAGTACTAGAATAACAATAAATTTCCAACATTTGTTAAATTTGTTTATTCCCATTATTTTTTATTTTATAATTGTTATTTTATTTTTTTGTTGTAATTATTTCTGGACCAGGAATATCTTGACTCATTATTGACAACCCGGTCATTAATTCAAACATTTCTTCTTCGGAAGGATTATTGTTAGCAAAAACGTGGAAAACAATTTCTTCCCCAGATTCTAACTGATCCCAATCTACGGTCCAATTACCTTTGTATCCGCCCAAAAATTTATTTTCATTAAGAAGATTAATTTCTAATTGATAAGTAAAATCAGCTTTAGCCAAAAATTCAAACTCTTCCTGTTCAAACAAATCCACGTTAAGTTGTTTTGATTTAACTTGCGTAACTTTATGGTAAGGTTGATTGAAAGTATCGCCTTCTTTCCTGTAGGTTAAAGTTATTAATGCCATTTCGTTCCCCAAAGGTTCAGCCGAAGTTAACGGTTCACCTTCTTCAAATGGTTGATGCTTTACAACTTTAACTTTGTTTAAAGGAAATTTAAACATTGGTACTAAATTTAATTCCACTTCTTTACCTGGAGCAGTAACTACCCTGACCCAATCTTCTTTATATCCTTCTTTAACACCACGTAAAATACCACCAACACAGTAAGGGAAATTAGTTGTTATTCCAGCAACATTACCTTTAGCAGCAAAATCATATTCAGATTGGCCCATCTCACAACGGTAACGTAAACAAGTAAAACTTAAATTAACATCTTCTAATGGATCAGTGTAATAAACACCAGTATAATTATTTTCTACTAATTCGTTAGTATAAACAGTAGTAGGTACATTCAAATTTTTACAATAATCTTCATCAGTAGCTTTTTCAACAATGTAAGATGGCCGAGCATAAGCTTCGCCACGGTAAGGTGTATTTTTTATCAAATGCACAGTAAAAGCAGTATTAAATTCATAACCAGTAGTTTCGTCCCTGACTCTAACTAATACCGGATAAATCACATCGTAAGTAAATTTCCAAGTTTGAATACATAAAAATGAAAGCATCTCACCGCCACCCATTTGTGAACTTTTTAATTTACTTCCTGATAAAGGTGTTACCGCAAAAGTGTAAGGATATCGTTCATCAAAGTTGAATGCTACACTAACATCAGGATTGATATAATCTTCACCAATATCCCAAATGTAATGGTTTTGATAATAAGTTAATTCTTCAGGAAATTCTACAAATTCTGTTCCTTGAATTTTTAATTCACGAACATTTATCCTTAACATTTTTAATAACGTTTCTTTAGCTTTCTGTGAGTCCCAAGTTTTTTTACTACAACTTAATTCAATCCCAGAGAGGGGCAAATTTGGATGTTCAAGAGAAACTAAATCTTTAGTAATATCTTCAAATTTTAGAACTTCCATTTCTTTTTCTACAATCCGTCTGGCCATTTCGTAAACTGATTTCAATTTTATCCGCGATTCAGAAACATGATTAATAACTTCAGTTATAACTTCACCAGACTTATCACGGATTTCAATGTTCCATTTCAAATTAAAAATTACGCCATTTTCACCAATTTTTGTATCTGCAATAGGTTGATTTTTTTCAATTAGGTTATAAGTACTTTGAAAAGCTTGCATTTCAAATAAACAGTTACGAACATTTTCTTCCAAATACTGATCAATCCTAATTTTTATTTCATCTAAAGAAGGGATGTAAGTGTTCGGACCTTGAGCCCAATAAGGAACAACGTTCATTGGCGAAACTTTCAAATTCATACTTGAATCTTTAACAATTTCATCAGGAACTTCGATATAACCTGCTTGCAATCCCACTTTAAAAAGAGCTTCTTCACCAACTTTGTCAATGCAAGTTGTAATAAAATTTTCAACTTTACCTTTGGTAGGAGTAATTAATTCTTCAGGTTTAAACTTAGTAATCTCTTCTTTTAAAGTAAAAATCAAAACAACTGCTAGTAATAAAATAATTCCCAAAATGATAAAAATAGTGATTTGACCCTTTTTAGAGTTAAAACTATTAGATATTGAACTAAATAAGCTTCTTCTATCCCTCTTTTTGTACATTAAAAGAAAGTATAATATATTTATTTATAAAGCTTTTGAACTGCCCAGCTTAAGAAAAATTAAAAAAATTTGTAAAAGTGATAGAAAAAAAGTGGAAAAAGTTATCAAAAGAATACATTTAACGCAGAAAATTGTTAAGAATTAAGTTACCCAATGTAACTCATTTCTTTATCTTTACCTTGGGCTCCTGCTCTACTGGTAATCATTTCTTGAGCCCACTCTTTTGTTTTTTTCAATAATTCTTTTTCTACTTCCGTTATTTCTTTATTCATTTTTTTTAAATTTAATCCGAAATTATGTTTATGTTCTAAAACTTTTAAAAGTTCTTTTGCACCTTTAATTCCTAGGTACATTGGATGTCCATAAGTTTCTGCAAGAAGGGCTACACCTTTAACTTTTCTCTTTTTTCCTAAACCAAGAAGAACTCCTGAAACTCCAACAATTGGACCAACAACACCGAAAATATTTTTTTCAATATGCATTCCTTTTTTCGTATATTCTTTAAACAATTTATCGTTGTTTGCAGTACAAAAAACTTTAGGTTTCTCGGGAGGATTTTGTAATCCAATTCCGCCAGTAGTGATCACTTCTGAACATTTGTAATGTTTAACAATTTTTAATATTTCCTCGCAAAAGGTGTAACAACTTTCTTCATCAATTGGTTGAATATCTCCTGTTAGAAGTAATAAATCTTTCTTTTTACTTTTAGTACCAAACTTTTTATAATAAATTTCAATCTTTGGCATTTCTACTAAGTTTTTTTCGTTAACAAAAACAGAATGTGGAAATTTGTATGAAAAAAAAGTATACAGTTTTTTAGCATTTAATTCTTCAACTAAAAAGTCTACTGCAATCTTACCAACATTACCAATTCCTGGAAGTCCTTCAATAAAAATCGGACTGTTAAGGTGAGGTAATTTTTTCTCTTCTTCTGTAATTTGCCAGATATGGTTCATGACTGTTCAGAAATAGTTATTGTTTAAAAAGGTTTGTTAAATAATTTTAGTCATAAAAAGTAGAATCTGTGTTACATTCAATTTCTAAAGATTTTGTTGAAGTTTTAAACAAATCCAAACCATAAAGTTGAGACTCTTCATAATAATCACAAATATCTCTTTTTACTTCTCCAAATGCGCGATAAATTCCTAAATCAACCCAATTCAATAAAAAGTTACCAGTATGGGCAGCAACTTTAGTAACTAATGAATCGTTGGGTTTATAACCTAATCTTGGTGCTGGCTGCATTGGATGTAACATTTTCATGAATAAAGACAAACTAATTTATTAAGATTTAGGTTCAACTGAAGATATTAAATTTTAAATCTTCATTATAATTGTTAGACCCCACTAAAATTTAAAAACTAAATCATAACAATAACAAAAATGGCATTAAAATTGGTAGTGGATAATACAATTCCTTTGAAACCTGAAGAAACAAGAGAACTAGATTCAATGATTAAAGAATGTCAAAGAAATGTTCAAATTACTTATAAAAATGTTGAAAGAACATATGAGCTAATTGCTGGAGATTGTTTAGAAGAAAATAACCCAGATTATCAAGCAATTATTAAAAGACAAAAAACAGATTATCTTATTAAAAATTCTCAAAGAATATTATTTGAACACAATATTCCGAAATTAAAAGAATATTCTCCAAACGAATTTGATGATGTTTATGTGGCAATGGCTTTTGGATTAGGAGATATTTGTGCTCATAGACTTAAAGAAGGGGGAATTGTTAAAAATATTACCAGAATTAAAGGAGAAACAACTGAATATGTCCATTGCGGAATTAAAAACCTTTACCACAACCCTAACGATCTAATATTTGAATACGACCAATTTAAAGAATGGCATGAAGAAGAACCAACAGAATTGAAAGCCAAAACGCTCACTTTTTTTATGGACATGTTATGGGTCCACTCTTATTCCATAAAAGGAAAAGAACAATTATTAGATTTAAAGAAAAAACTTAAACACAGATGTTCAATGATTAAAGATTCTAAATTAAGAACTAGTATTATCCAGAATAATATTGATCTAATTAAAGAAAGTTGGAAATAAAGAAAAAAAATTATTTATTCAAAACAACTTGACATTCTCCAGAAACACATTTAACTTTTCCTTGATTACAATCAACTGTTCCTTCTACACACTCCATGGTACATAATTGTCCCGTACAATCAGGCCCTTCATCTTTGGGTACAGCTTCTGAAGCATGACAACAGGTACTAGTAACACAATCTTTATCAACAGAACATTCTTGATTGATGCTTGAACAAGCAACTAAAAAAAGTACTAAAATTAACATTAATAAACTAATTATTTTTTTCATTTTTCACCTCTTCCATTTTGAATCATGAATATTTTTTCCGAATGGTAAACCTCTCCTCTTCCCCCAAACATCAGCATTAAGCCACTTTCCATCCAATTTAACTTTAGTATAAAAATGGACAACAATATTCTTAGCTCGGTCAGCAGCAAAGATAATTTTAATATCTTTTTTAGAGAATTTTTTTTGTAAACAACGATTAAAGAAAAAAGTGTACACATGACAAGGTAACCCTTTTCCTTTCATTTTCCACATGTTACGATAAAAAAAATTTCTCCATGGTAAATATATCCAGCAATGTTTAACCATGCCAAATCTGTCTCCAACATAACTGTAACATTTTTTTAAGTATTCTTCTTTTTTAAGATGATTCCAATTAAATTTTTGAAGATCTTTATCTACAGATCTCATACTTTGATAATAAAAATAAATGTTAAGTAAAACTAGTAACATAATTACAATAATTACAATAATTACAATAATTAAAATCATTTTTTATTTTTGATAAATTCTTCCTCGTAACTAATACTTTGATTAATTTCTCCACGAAGATTTTTAGTAATTAACTTTTCTGTTTCCTCTTTTGAATAATTTGCAAGGAGCCAAGATAATTTTACTAAAACAGTATTAGCTAACATATCTTTTCCAGGAATAACACCCAATTCTAATAAATCTCTCCCTTTATCATAAACGTTCATATTGACCCTACCAAAAATACATTGGGTAGTCATGATTACAATACAACCAGAATCAATAACCTTTTTTATTGCCGGATAAATCTTTTTATGAATCTCGCATTCTGGATTAGGAGCTTGTCCCGGAGTGTGACCTAAGCCAGTACCTTCAATAACTAAACCTTTAAACCCTTTAAAAAATTCAAACTGTTCAGGGAACATGTTAACATGAATTTTTAATAACGCCACTTTCTCTTCCATCTTCGGTTTAATAATTAATTTAGAATCTGCTTTTTGATAATTTTCGTTAGTGAATGTTATTTTTTTGGTTTTATAATTAATTTTTGCAATTGCATTAGAGTTAACTGCTTTGAACGCATCTCTTCTTGAGGAATGTAATTTATAAGTTTTATTAGCAGGAAGGATTAAACAGTTATTATCATTAGCATTTTCATGCATGCAAATTCCTACTCCTGCAAAATCTGTCTGAGCAATAAATTCTGCTGCACAAATTAAGTTCATCCCTGCATCACTACTACCTCGATCAGAAGAACGTTGAGCACCAACAAAAATTATTGGAATTGGAGATTTTTCAACAATAAATGATAATGCTGATGCGGCCACTGCTAAATTGTCAGTACCAATACCAATTATTATTCCTTTAACTTTTTTCTTAATTTGTTGTTCAATCTTTTTAGCAATTAAACTAAAATGTTTAAACCTTAAATCATCACTCCACATTTGCGAAATTAGTTCAGATTCAATGTTAGCAATATTTACTAATTCAGGAAATAAAGAAATTAATTCTTCCGGACTAAATTCAGTAGCTACTCCACCGGTTCGGTAATCAACCTTACTAGCAATTGTTCCACCAGTATGTAAAACTGAAATAGTAGGTAAATCTTTATTAATTTTAATTTTTTGTTTAGTTTCTTTTTTTGGAACGCTTTTTTTTACAGTAACCATTTTAACAATTTCTTTCTTGTCAAAACCGGTATTATAACCGCTATCAAGTTTTATTATAATAGTAGTATCATCAAAACTAGGCATAAGAATTCCTTCTTCAGTGCTTTTTTTTGTAATTACTTTAACTCGGTCTCCTGCATCAACCATGGTTTAAAGAGATTGTTAGGTAGTTTATATTATTTTTGTTGTTTTTGTTGAATAGAGAAGTCCAGTTTGAACTTAATTAGCTCTTGGAGAGAAGAAAATTTTAAATAGGCTGGTTATTTCTCTCTTACCATATACTAATTAATGCTATATAAAAAAATAGGTGATGTAAGATGAAAAAAATATTATTATTTGTGTTAAGTTTTGTAATGTCCTCTTTTAGTGCTTTAGCTGCTGAAGGAGTTCCTACGGCAAGCGAAATGTTTAAAAATTTGTTTAGCGATTTAAGCATATTTGCCAAAGGTGTAATGGTTGGATCGGCGTCTATGGACAATACTTATTTTCTAGTCTTCATAGCTTATTTTATTTTGATTCTCGCAATTTATGTTGAAGGATTAAAATTCCTTCCCCTGTTCGGCGGAAAAGGAGACATCAGTACACCAGGAAAATGGTTTGCTTTTGCTGCAACTACCCTTTCTGTGATGGGAATCTTTGTTGCTGAACAAGCTTCAGGTCAATCTTCACAAGAATTAATTAATATGGCTTTGGCACCTTTCGGAGTTTGGGCAGGTCTTGCTTTGGCGGGAATTTTTGCATTAATCGTCTTCTTAGCTGGAAAAGATTCCGGATTATTTGAAAAACATATGACATTAGGAATAACTTATTCTTTAGCAGTAGGAATGATTTTTGCCGGGTTTTTTCTTTCTCAAGCAAATGTCATTGGTTGGGGATATTTTTTAATGATAATTGCGATTATTGTTGGAATTATTGTTGTTATTGTCAAACATTATCAAGATAGTCCTGATACAGGAGATAGTTTTTTTGGTAAAGCTAAATATATGCTCGGTGGAGGAAAACCTTCTGAACCTAGTACCCCTTCTGATCCTGAAAAACCTAGTCCGGGTGGCAGTAAAAATTTAGCAAGAAAATTAGCTCGAGCATTAAGAAATGTCTGGAGATATAATACCAGAGCAACAAGAAACATCAAAGCAGCTAATAGCGCTTTAAAGAATAAAGGAGTTGCAGAAGCTAAAAAGAAAATCGCTACAGCAAGAAGATATGAAAAAAAAGAGATGGATTTTGACCGGTATGTTACAGAAGCTGTAGGAGAACTTGAAAAAATAAGTGTTGATCATCCAGATACTAAAACAAAACTAGAAGTTATGAAAAGAAGTTTAGAAAAAGATCTTAAAATAAATTTAAAAGATAAATTGGAAACAGCTGCAAAAACTAGTGGAAAAGCTGAAATCAAAAAACTTTTAGATGAAGCATTAGAAATTGCTAAACGAATTGATAATGAAGTTGCTGCTTTAGAGGCTTTAGATAAGAAAGTAATTGAACAACTTAAAGCAGATTTAGTTAAAGAAAAAATGAAAAAGTAAATGTTAAAGAAACACAAATAACCCTTTTTTTTCTTTTATTTTAATTTTAACAACCTACTTTGAGGTATATCATGTTAGATAAATAACAATTTTTAAGTCTAACTAACCATTAGAGATAAGAAAATTTTAAATAGACAGGTTATTTCTCTTTTAACATATACTAATTAAAATTTTATAATAAAAAAAGGTGATTAATAATGAAAACTAGAAATATATTTTTGATAACAATTTGTTTAATTATGTTCGGACTATTCTCGTTCGGTGTTTTAGCAGCTGAAGGAGTTCCTACATTTAAAGAAATGTTAAGTAATGGAGGTTCATTTCTCAAGGATAGCTTTACTGGTTCAGCAAGCGGAGACCAAGGTTATTTTTTAATTTACATTGCTTATTTTATCCTAATCATGTCCATCTATATTGAAGGGTTAAAGTTCCTTCCCCTATTTGGTGGAAAAGGAGAAATTAATACACCAGGTAAATGGTTTGCTTTCGCCGCAACATTCCTTTCTGTAGCAGCAATCTTTATGGGTGAACGGTTTACTGGTCAATCTACTGGAGAAATGATGCGTGGTGCACTTACTCCTTTCGGACTTTGGGCAGGCGTTGCCATTGCCGGCATTATGACTCTAATTGTTTTCTTAGCTACCCGAGAAACAGAAGCATTCAAAAAACATACTTTGATTGGAATTGCACTCGCTTTTTCAGTAGGTTTAATGTTTAGTGGCCATTTAATATCGGAACCCAACTTGTTAGGTTATGGAGTAATCCTTTTAATCATTGCGGCAATAGGTGGTGCAATCGCTGCTGTTGCTGGTAAAAAGTTAGGCTGGGGTGGATCTGATGGCGGTAGCCCAACTTCTCCTAGTAATGATTATTATGATTATAACGATGATGATGATGATAAAAAGAAAGTTGAAGATGAAACTGAAGAAGGCGAAAAAGAAGCAGAAAAATTAGAAAAATTTTCCATAGCGGAATTTGCTTGGTTAAAAAAAGTAAATGAACAATTAGATAAAGAGTTTAAAAATGAAAATGGACGACTAGGAGACACTCGTAAATTCAAATATATTAAAGTTAGAAGAGAAGAAAGAACTTTACGTAAAATGAGAAGAAGAGTTGATAAATTTGTTGAACTTCTAAGAAAATTGCAAAAAAATGCCACTGCTCCACAAAAAAGAAAAATCAATAATTGGATTAATAAAATTGAAATTTATTGGAAATCATTAATCAAATTGGAAGCTAAAGATGGAGAATTTGATAAAGTTTTAGGAACATTGGGGGCAAAGTTTGGCGCCCATGTAAGTAAATATGTAAAAGGAGATGCTGGACGAGGAGGAGGAACTAAAGCAAAATATTTACAATTAAAAGACATTCTTCATGAAGCGATAAGAGATGATCAAGCACTAGTAGAAATTTTCAAAAAGGTAGACAAAGAATTCAAACTTGAAGAAGAAGTAGAAAAAATTAAAAAATAAATTAAAAAAAAGAGGAAGATGAATAGTAAAACTAGAATAATTACAATTATTTTACTTTTAACTACTTTTTTCTCTTTCTCAGTTTTTGCAGAAGTACCAACACCGGGAGAACTAATTCCAGACTTATTGCAGTTTATTAAAGATTTATTTGCTGGAACAACAGATATAGCATCCGCTTACTTAATTTCACAAATTTTGTTTTTTATTTTATTTCTTGCAATTTTTATGGAAGGGTTACGCGCTTTACCAATCTTCGGCTATAAAGGTGAGGTAAACAAACAAGGTAAAGTTTTTGCAGTAGCTGCTTCTGCTTTATCCACTTTAGCAATTTTTATAATTGATTATACTACTCAAGTTTCTACAACTGAAAGGTTAAATGCGCTTCTTGCACCATTCGGTGTTTGGGGTGGATTAGCGATTGCTGGAATAATGTGTTATATAACATTTAAATTAATTTATGATAGTGACGCTCTTAAAGAACAAGTTATGTTAGCCATTGCTATTGCTGCTTCGGTAGGAATTACTTTTGCCGGATTCTTATTAAGTTTAAACAACCTTGTTGGGTGGGGATTCTTAATCATGCTTCTAGCTTTATTAGTAGGAGCGATTGTCGCTTTTGCTAAATGGAAGAAAGACGGCGGAAGTTTTAGAAGTGGTGGTTCAGGTGGAAGCGGAGGAGATGGAACTGATGACGATGATGGAGAAAGACCACCGGGACAAGAACCACCAAATTCGCCAAGAAAAAAACATCCCAGCGATCCACCAACACCTACAGGCCCAGTACCACCGGGAATTGTTCCGCACGGTCCAAAACCTACCGCACCACCGTTA
>CAZXEM010000012.1:0-12915 GCA_964639875.1 uncultured Methanosarcinales archaeon
AAGATATTTTGCTAATGAACGAACATTAACAATTCCCCTCTTTAAACTCTTCTGAACAGAGATATGTTTATTGATTAAACGTTCAACTTTCTGGTTAACACTTTTCATAAAATAAAGAATGGTTCAAAAGTATAAAAATGTTTGGAAAATCATCAACTAAACAAAATTAAAAATCATCCTTCAATAACATAAACTTTAACAGTAAATGGTTCTTCAGGTACCACGTCTGGAGCGGAAGTCGAAACGGGTGCAGAAGGTTTAGGTTCAGGTTGGGAAGATTTTTTAACAACTTTCTTACTCTTACCAATAACATTAACTAACCATTGATGTTCAATTTCTTTTCTACCATCACTAACAACTAATTTAACTTTCTTCTTACCTGGACTAGTAAATGTTCTACTAACTGCTAATGGGCCTTTAACTTTATCTTGATTAAAACCAAAACTCCAAACATAATCTAATTTATCATTATCAAAATCTTGAATTACAGCATGAAAAATCATTGGTTCATTAATCTTAACAGTAGTTTCCTGTAGTGGAAGATAATCAACAATTTCTGGTGCTTGATTAACATTTTTAACAGTAACTTTAACTGGATGGTTCACTTCAAACTCACCATCAGAAACAACAAATTCTAACCAAACAGTTTCCTGTTCATTATTAAACTTCTTATTCAAATAAGCAAAATTACTTACAAAATCATTATCGGAATCCTCACTCCTGTTCATAACAACATCAAACCCTGGCTTCCAAATAAAAGTTCCATCTTTGAATGAAGCTCCTGGTGGGATATTTGCTAAACTAATATTTAAATCATCTCCGTCAGGATCACTAGCAGAAACTTCAAACATAAACTCTTGTCCCTCATTAACTACTAAATCATCATTTCTAATTTTTAAAGTAGGTAACCTATTATTTTTTGTAACGTGAATATTAACTTTTTCCGTAACCCCTAATTTTCCATCAGTTGCAGTAACATAAACTGGGTAAATTCCTTCATCATCATAATCAGTAGCCCATTGGCCGGATTTTTTACCTAAAGGAGAGGTATAATAAATTCTAACAAAATCGCCATCCTCATCAATAGTATCAACATTTAATTGAGCAAGTTGAGTTTCTTTAACAAAAATGTCTTCAACTTTTTCAAATGATGGAACACGATTAGAATTGTAAACTATTAAATCTAAAGTTCCAGACTCACATAAATCTTTTCCACAACTGGTAACCCCTAAAGGTATTATTTTCTTTTTCAAAAAGAAATGTTCAAGACGAAGAGTATTCAGAATGTTACTGAAGAAACCCCCTTTTCGTTTAATGGCATCAAAACCAGGTTCCCAAGAAAAAGTTTTACTTTTCTGGTTAAAAACCGCACCAGAAGGAAGATTTTCAAAGGTAACTTTAACTTTATCATCATCAAGATCAAAAGTATCTACTTCCCATAATAAGAAACTATTTTCTCTAACTTCTAACCGTTTTGGTAAATTTAATACCGGTGCTCGATCAGTTTCTAAAACAGTAATGTCTACACTGGTTTTAGTGGTAAGTTCACCATCAGAAACAATGATCTCAAGATTATAAGTTCCTGCATCATCATGATCAGTTAACCACTCACCATTTTCGTCCAAAGGACTTTCAAATGAATATGATAACGTTTCTTGATCAGAATCAACATCTGGAAGATCTAAAACAACCTTCTCAACTTCATTAACAGTTATTGGTAACAAAACCAATTCTGGTTTTCGGTTAACATTATCAACACGCATTTCCCATTCTTTCACTATTTCTGATTGACCATCACTAACTGTTAAACTTAAACTATGCTTACCAGCAGATTCATAATCAAAATAAAATTCTCCATAACTTTCTTTACCAATAACATCGCCGTCCATTTGCCAGAAATAATTCATTTCATCTTCATCTTGATCAACAACGTCAACATAGAATTTTAAGATTTCATCTTCTTCAACTTTAACAATTTCATCTTCAGAAAAAGACATTTTGATGGTTGGTGGCTGATTAGTTTTTAATATATCAATTTCTACTCTAAAAGTCTCTTCGAATTCTCCATCATCAACTTTAAATTCAGTCACAAAATTACCTTCATTACCATAACCAGTTTGCCATTGACCCTTACTATTAAACGGAAGCTTGAAAACGTAACTTAAAGGATCATGATCAGGGTCAGTAATAACTTGTTTTAAATCAACTAACTGAGTTTCTTTCATTACTATTTTTTTATCTGTAAGAACTGGAGGACGATTCTTATTAGCAACAACAACTTTAATTTTTTTTGTACTTTGTTTATCGCCGTCAGAAGCAGTTATTTCAAGTTCATGTTCGCCTTCATCATCATAAGTGGTTTGCCATTCACCGTTTTCATCTAAAGGAGATGAATATTGGTATTGAACATTATCATTGTCAGGATCAATTGCTTCCGCAGTAACTTTAACAATATCGGTTTCTTGAACATAAAAAGTTTTTATTGCGAAAACAGAACTAGCTAAAAGAATAATAATTAAAATCCAAGGAACTAATTTAAATCTTGACATTACCATTTTTCTATAACTTATAATTGCTCATTCACTGATTCATTCATTTAAAAAAATAAAAATAAAAAAATAAAAAATTACTCTGTATTCAGAGATATGTCCACAATTTCTGGTGGCATATTAACATCTTCAACAGTAATTTTTATCTGCTTAGTTACTTTGTCTTTACCATCATCAGCAGTTACAGTAACAAAAAATTCTCCGTGATCAGTAAAGGTAGTTTCCCATACTCCGTCGTTACCTACAGGTTCAGAGATAGTTAAAGTAATTTCATCCTCATCTAAATCAGTAATGATTGGTTTAATTTCAACCATTCCGCCTTCAGTAAGAACAATATCTTTTAACCCGCTAATTTCTGGAAGTACGTTCACATCGTTAACTACTAACTTGAAAACTTTTTCTGTCTCTAATTCACCGTCAGTTGCTAATACACTAACTTTGTATTCACCAGCACTAGTATGATCAGTTACGAAAGTTCCACTTTTTAGAGGTTCAGAGATAACAGTAGTGATTGAATCACTATTAGGGTCAGTTACAACTGGTTTAAACGCAACTGTTTCTCCCTCGTTAACAATTAAATCTTTTACGCCAGTAATCAAAGGAGCAACATTAACTCGTACAACAACAAGTTTAACTTGCTTTTCAGTTGTTAATTTTCCGTCTGTCGCTTTGATTTTTATTAAGTATTCTCCTGCATCTCCATAATTAGTTTTCCATTCACCTTTTTTGTTTAATGGTTTACCGAAAGTGTAAGTCACAGTATCTTTATCAGGGTCAGTAACTTGAACATTTAATTTAACTAATTCGTTTTCTTTAACAGAAATAAGTTCCATTTCTTCATCAGAAACATCTTCAACTTCATTATCAGTTAATTCAGGTAAAATTACTTCTTCCACAACTTCTGAGTCTTCACCAGCAACTTCATCAACAATAACCTCTCCGGTAATTAATTCGCCTTCAACAACTTCATCAGGCAATTCTTCAGAGATTTCTTCAACTTCCATTTCCTGTTCTATTTCTTTTTCAATTTCAGCAATTTCGTCAACTAAATCAACTTCTTCACTGACAATGTTTTCTCCTTGCGGAATCTCATAGGCTTTATAATCTAGACAACCCATTAAAAATACAAATACAACTACCACAGATAAAATAATCACAACTTTTTTCATTTTAATACACCCCCATTTTAAAGTAAATATAGACTGTCATCAATGACTTCACTTTTAAATGTAAGTATTCAAGAATGATAACTCGTATTTAAAGATTTATAGGCAGGAAAATATACAAAGAAAAGGGCATCTCTTTGCTCATAGTCTGAATTGTGTTAAATAATACTGGGCAAGATCACCACTATATATAACTAGCTATCCTAACTGTCTCAGCTATAATTAACATGATTGGGTTTCGCAAAACAAAAAAGTATATAATCATTAAAATTATTCTTAAAACAATATGATATTAAAAATTGGTCATCGTGGTGCTTCTGGCTACGAACCAGAAAATACGTTAAAATCATTCAAGAAAGCAATCAGTCTGGGCGCAGAGATGGTTGAATGTGACGCTCATTTAAGTAAAGACAATCAAATTGTTATTATTCATGATGCTACGGTTAACAGAACAACTAATGGCAAAGGAAAAATATCACAGTTAACTCTTGCAGAAATTAAAAAACTTGACGCTGGTAAAGGTGAGAAGATTCCTATACTTGAAGAAGTAATTAATCTAATTCGTGGCAAGTGCAATTTGAACATAGAAGTAAAAGAACCAGAAGAAGCAACAAAAATTGCAAAAATCATTGTTAAAGAAAAATTTGTAGAAAATACCATTGTTTCTTCTAATAATCAAGAAACTTTACTAACTATTAAAACAATCAATCCAAATATTAAAACTGCATTAGTTTTTTATTCTACAAAAACAAACTGGGGACAAGTATTATTTGATCTTCTTTGTTTATTATTTTTACCAATTACAAAAAGAATTATCATCAAAAAAGCAAAAGAAGCTAAAGTTAAGACTATTAATTTAGGAAAACCATTAGCAACAAGAGGAATGATTAAATTCTTACATAAAAATGGGTTCCTGGTTAATGTTTGGACGGTCAACAAAATTAAAGAAATTGAACGTTTTAAAATAAAAGGAGTAGACGGAATTTTTTCAAATTATCCAGATAGGGTGTAACATTTAACAAAATTTAGTTAACATTTAACTGAAAACAACATAATCTAACAGTGATATTACCAAAAAATAACACATTTAATTTTACTTTAATCTTAAACTTCCCCAATTGACACCAGAAATCTTTATAAATAGCTCCTATTTCTAGTTTAAACATGGCAAAGTTAAGGAAGTTTGTAGCGTACCAAGGTTTAGAAAGGCCTTATACTAGAATTAGTAAGTATACTAAAAAGAATTATGTTAGGGGCGGATTTCCACATATGAAAGTTATCAAGTTTGATATGGGCGATCCTAGAAAAGAGTATACCTCAGTTATAAGACTAAATTCTTGCAGAAGTATGAACGTACGTCATAACGCATTAGAATCAGCTCGGATGACTTCTAACAGGTTGCTTGAAAAAAGTATTGGTAAAGAGTATCATCTAAGAATTAAAGTTTATCCATTTCATGTTTTAAGAGAAAATCCTTTAGCAAGTGGAGCAGGAGCAGACAGGATGAGTACCGGAATGAAGAAATCATACGGAAAATCTATTGGTTGTGCGGCAAGAGTTAAAGAAGGACAAACTTTGATAGAACTAAAAATTAACGAAGCCAATATCAGGTTAGGTAAAGAAGCACTTTCCAGAGCAGCAAAAAAGTTTCCATGTTCTTGTAAAATCGTTGTTCAGTAAAAATTTAGTAAGAAAAATTTGATTACTTTTTATTCTTTCCAGATTTAGCTATTCTTTTTAACTTTTCTTTAATCCCTAATTTAGGTTTTGTTTTATTTGCTTTTTTTGATTTTTTCTTAACTTTTATTTTTTCATGCCAATCATGAAAG
Organism: uncultured Methanosarcinales archaeon; assembly: GCA_964639875.1. Classification (GTDB taxonomy): domain Archaea; phylum Nanobdellota; class Nanobdellia; order Woesearchaeales; family GW2011-AR9; genus CAZQLW01. The sequence continues at coordinate 5,545 of CAZXEM010000012.1, forward strand.
TAAGATAAAAGGCTTTCCATTTCGCGATAAATTTTCTTTTCCTTAACAGGATCTAAAGATTTCTTTTTTAAATCTCTTTGAATCTCTCTTGCTTTCAGACTAAGGTCTAAAATTTTACTATCATGTTCACGATTAATTTTACTACTTTTTCTTTCTTTCCTTAACAATTTTAACTTTTGGTAAACATTCTCCGCTTTATCTTTAGTAGACAACAATCCACCCCATTTAGTTTTAGAATGGGCCCTTTCTTTTATTGAGGGAATTGGAAGAGGTAAAACTTTAGGCAAAGCTTGTTTTGATTTTCTACCAACAATTTTAGTAGTCGAAACTTCTGGTGAGGATTCTGGTGATGAACTTTTTGGAACACCCAATACTACTTTAGGAGCGGTATAAACTTTCTGTGAGCCTAGCCATCTTAAATTATTATGGAATGTATAACCAGCAAATCCTAAAATCGATAAACAAACTAACAATAACCAAAGCCAACTAAAATCAACCCCAGTTTTTAATAACCTTCTTCCAATACTTAACCCTACAAGGGCTTTTTCATTTCCAAAATTAACATTAAACTCGTTCTGAGCAACCAGTTCACTATCTTTGAAAATTTTCATTTTTACTAAATGATTACCATAATGTTGAAGGTAATCATACTTTATTCCCTGAGTGAAAACAAAACCCTCTCCAGACTTAATTGTAAAAGGGCCATATAATTCAACCATTTTACTGGACATGTTCGAATCTTTAATTATTTCAACTTCAAAAAGATAATCTGAATTGTTCATTTCCAAATAATTTTCTGAAGTACTTGGAACTGTAACATAAAGTTCAATAAGATCATTAATAATATCTACTTCCACTGCCGAACCAATAGAAGATTTTTCTGTAACTTCAATCTCACTTTCAGAAAGGATTTCTCCCACAGATTCCAACCCTAATTTTACTTTCTTAGATTTGAGAGAGATCCCACCAACAACAGTAACTTTTTGTTCTAATGTTTGGCCTGCTTTAACAATAATTTCTTCTTCAACAACTTTTGTTTTTAATAAACTTCCCGACACGGGATTATAAACAGAAACAAACCCGTTAATTCCAAATTCAGTATCTCCTGCAAAAGTAAAATATTTATTAGTAATTAATTGTTTTATGTTTTGCTGTTCTTTTAATTGTTCTAGTTGAATTCTCTCATTTAACTTTTCTTCAAATTCTTCAGCACCATAATTTTCTTTAAGCAATTCTAATTTTAACTTTTCTTTAAAATGGTCTTGGTTAGGCAAATCTACTAATTCTAAATCTGATACTATTGGTTTAATTTTAATAGGTTTACCACCGCCATTTCTTAATGAGAGAGTAAACTCTTTAACAACATTAATTGGTTCTGTAACAACTTCTCCTCTTACTGGCAAGGTAATCGCCCTTCCAGCAGTAGCGTCTCCACCAGTATCACCATCACCAGAAGTAGTGTCTGGATCTCCCGTAACTGTTTTTTGGGTAACATCATCGGGGGTAGGAGGTTCAAATCTAATATACCTGAAATCTAATTTCTGTCTAATTATCTCAAAGTCTGTTTCAATGTCAGTAATATCTTCAACTACTGGATCAGTAGTAGGTTCATCGGTTGTGGTTCTATCAGTAGTAGTTCTGTCTGTCGTTGTATCATCACCGGTAGTATCACCAGTAGTATCGCCGGTAGTGTCGCCAGTAGTATCACCCGTACTACTTCCACCGCCGCCACCTCCGCTGCTGCTGCTACTACTACTTGGAGCAGTATAACTTAAAACGGCTGTACTATTAGTTTCAAACCTACCTTCATTTGAATCATTATCATAAGATAAACAATTCCAAGTATAAGTTCCCTGGCCTAATGATAAACTCCAATTAGTTTCGTTAGCTGTTCCACTTACATTAGTACTCTGATTTAAACTAAATGCTTGCGCACCAGTTTTAGCAATGTATAATGAAATATTTTCCAATTTCTGATCATCACTAGCGTTACAACTAAAAGTAAGATTTGTTGTTGTTCTTACATCAGTATCAGAATAAGCAGTAGCAGGAGATACTAGAGTTACGTTAGGTACGCCAGTAACAGTATATATCATATTTTGACTAGTATTAATATTTCCATCACCACAACTAATATTAACATTATAGATTCCAGCATCATCTAAGTCAGGAGTATCAGAAATAACACCCGTAGCAGAATTAATGTTAAACAAACTAGTATTATCGTAATAAGTTATTGTATCACCATCAGTATCGCTACAATTTAAATCGTAACTTAATGTTTGACCAGAGTTTACGGTTTGTGTTGATTGGAAATTGTCAAAGACAGGAGCAGTATTAACAACAGTGAAACATTCTGTTGTAGACTGGTTACTATTTCCGCTACTATCATTTGCCCAATAATACCAGCAAATCTGGTTCCCTTGTGCAAGACTAATGTTAGTATCTGTTGAAGCGTTATACTGAGCCGCAGCAACCATGTCTGTGGCGGAACCATTAATCCAAGTTCCAGTAGCGTTGGTACTGAAAATATAATCATCTAAAGTGAAATCATCAATAGTTAGATTAGCAGTAAAGTTTTCATAACGTTTAAAATTTAAAGAGGTGTTAGTAGCACTACTAAATGTAGGAGAAGTACCATCATTAACAGTATAAATCAATGTTTGACTTGTATTTACAGTTCCGTCACTACAACTAATGTTAATATTGTAAATACCAACTTCTGATTCAACTGGGGTATCATTAATATATCCATTACTAGAATTAATATTAAACAAACTAGTATTATCGTAATAAGTTATTGTATCACTATCAACATCACTACAATTAACATCATAATTAAAAGATAAGGAAGAGTTAACAGTGCTCGCGGCCACACCCTCATCAAAAGTAGGAGCAGTGTTAGTAGCAATAGTAATACTTGAAGAGTTAGTCCAAGTACTCCAATCAGTACCATCATAAAGTCTCACACTAAAAATCCAGACGTCATTATCACTGATGTTAGCTGAATCAATAGAGGTATAATTATCAAGAAGAGTTATTTGTGTTGAACTGTTATACCATTGAGTTTCGTTACTAGATTCAGCATCATCATTAGCATCACTATAAGTCCAAGTACCACTCAAAGTACCATTACTTCTGTTCAAAGAATCGCTAGAGGTAATGTTTACTGAAGAAGCTGAGGGAGCAATGTTTTGAATAATAATACTAGCATTATTCCAATCAGTTTCATAGTCTGTTCCATCATAAGCATTTACTGAACAAGTCCAGTTTTCTCCGGCAGTAGTATTACCAGAAGTTAAGTTTGCAATGTTCTCAATTGTGTCCGAAGTAAATGCAGAACTTTGCCCAGTTAAGTTTTCAACACCATCTTTATACCAGGTATAGTTTGCATAAACAGTTCCACCATCAGCATCAGTTATGTTAGTATAACAAGTTAAATTGTCAGCAGTATAATTATTTACGGAAGTGGAGTTTAGAATTACCGAAATAGTATTAGGAACATTGTTGGGTACAGCAACAATAGTTAAGTCTGAACATACTTCCGCTCCATCTTCCGTACCATCATTAGGAGTTACACAAGCACTCCAATTATCGCCAACAGAAGTTTCTTGTGAAACAATTAAATCAGTTCTGTTCTGATAAATAGCAGACATTTGTGCAGTACTTAATGTTTCATTAAAAAGTTTAAACCCATCAATACTTCCGTTAAGAGTTACCCCGAAATTAATGGAGTTTGCGTTCCCGGAATTTGTTACAGAAGAACAACTACTATCAGTAGATCTTAAAACACCGTCCACATAAATTTTTGCCGCAGAACCATTATATGAGCCAACTACAAAATGCCAAGCAAGATCATCAAAATAAGTTCCTTGAGCATCCCATTGTGCAAAACAAGTACCTGAACCTGCAAATCTGAAGTATATTGCATTTGAACCTTGGTCTGTTCTAAAAGCAAGTAACCACCCATTACTAGCAAAGTTTTCTTTATTTGCAATGGTAGCATAATCTGGTTGATTTGCAGCAGCATCATTTAACTTAACCCATGACATCACAGTAATATTTGTGGAAGGGTCTAAACTTCCATCAGCATTATCTGGAACGTATAATGAACTACTAGTTCCGGGAAAACTATAAGCTCCAAATCCATCATAACCACCAGTAGAATTCCAAATAACACCGGATTGAACTGTTGTAACATTATTTTGATATGTAGAATAATCAGTACCATTCGAGTTACCATCTACTTCAAATGGTAAGTTAAGAACAGCAATACTAGTTCCATTTTTACGCCAGTCAGTAATGTTTTTAACTGTATCTGAATCATTATCTGCAACAGACCAGTAAGCGGTGATGTTCTCAGTAGTATAATTAGTTCCAAGAGTAGAATTAATTATCAGATTGCTAATTTCAGGAACATTATTTGGTGCAGTAATAACTACAGTATCATTTGTACTCAAATTATCAAATGTTGAACCATCACATGTAATGTTATAATCATAAGTCCCAGAAGCATTAAAACTCCTATTATACTCGTAAAGTAAACTGGTGGCATTGTAACTCATGTTAAAGAAACTTCCCGCTGTATCATTAAAAGAAGTATTGCATTCTCCAACAATTACTTCTCCAGAACTGGAATTAGTATAATTTGCAAAGAAATTTAATTGTTCATCGGGATTAACAGTTTGACCTCCGAAAGGGAATCCGGCATCAGTTTCATCCCAAATAGTTAAATTAGCATTAAAATCTAATCCTCCCGCAAAACCACTGAAGCTAGTTACATTAAAAGCAATGTGGGTATTATTTTCTTCAAAAGTACCAACATAAGTAGTCCAATTATCACAAGAAAAATCTGTTCTGTTCCAACCATTACATTTGTAAATAGTGTTAATAGACAAACCATTTTTAGGAATAGTTAAAGTAATGTTGGTAGAGTTATAATCAAAACTTTCAAAGCCAATCAGTTTAGTCAAATTTTTAGCAGTTGTCGGCAGAGTACCATTAAAATCTACAACGTCTGGAACTATACTATTATTTGTTTTAGTCATATTTATTTCTTGGAAATATATCATTTCTCCACTCGCTAAAGTTATGTTTAATGAATGAACTTTATTTTGTCTGATTGGATAAATAAAGTCATTACTAGAGTTTGTACTTTGAGTGGAAAGAAGATAATCAAGATTATCATAAAGATCTATTGTTGTATTTACTTTGTTAGCATCATTATCTAAAATACTTAGACTAATGTTACTGTCTGGTTCGGCTAAATTAATGTCACCATGTAAACTGCTAGCAACAATACCATTGCTAGAATTATAAATATAAACTGGGTCCCATTTAACTGAAACACTATCTAAATCAGTTTCAATAACATAAATTGCATGGTATCTTCCTGTTCCAATTTGAGTTATGTTCTCAGGCAAGATTAAGTCACCAAGTAAAGATTCGTCCGGCTTTCTAACGGCAACAGTAATGTTTGGCGGATCATAAAGCGTACCATTTTTCTTAGTGGTAATATTCAAAACTGCAGCTTCACCTTTCATATACTTATTATCTGAACCTTCATTTAATGGATCTAAAACCATTGAGTAAACATCAATATCAACAACAGTATCATTAGAAACTTTATCCGTATGTAAAATCCCACTAGCGTTAACCATTGTAAAATTAACTGTGATGTTATATCTTCCAAAATCATAAATTGTTTTATCAACACCGTAAATACAATCACCACTATCGTTAGTAGTGTTCGCACCAGCAAACGAATCGTTGAAAAAGAAACTACAATTTGCAGAAATAAAATGTGATGAATTGTAAAAGTCGTAAACTTTAGCAGTGATGTCAACCAAATTATCCACTACACCTTTATCATCTTCACCAGTACCCCCATTTTTACCCCGAGATAATTCAGATAAATTAGCAGGACCAAGATAATCCATAACCATCACAAATTTAACAGAGAAATTTTTACTAGCATTATTGTTAGTTTCGTTTGATTCCTCAATTTCGCTATCTGGATCTGCCCGAATATCAAAAGTATAATTTCCCCCAGTAGCTGTCCAATTAAATTGTAAATCAGTAGAGTTACTTTGAGTCAAATTTATTATTGTTGATTGGTTCAAAATATCATCAATATAAAATGAAATGGTTGCATTGGTAGCGTCCATGTTACCTAAATTCTCAACAGAATAATTCACCTCCACATTATCAGTTTCTTTAATCGTTCCGCTAGTGATATTAATATCCGTATCATTAATTTTCAAATCTGGGAAGAGAGTGTTTGATAATACCACTGTTATAAGGGTACTATTTGTTAAGCTTAAATTAACTTCAGTAAAACCATCGTCATAGCCAGTTTTATTTGCCGAAATGTTATGCGGTGTGTGATAAGTTTTAACATAATTATTATCCATCTCGTATTCAGTTAAAGTTTGCCGAGGAATAGATCCATCAGCAGCACTGACATCTGTATAAGTATTAATATTACTGGAGTTAGAAACATTTACTGTCGCTCCACTTAAAGCGGAAGTACCATCAGTAATGTTAACATCTAAGAACCATTTTAATAGATAATAAGAGCCAGCACCAGTAATATACATATCTCCTTGGTCCAAACTAGAATTAATAATAGTACAACCAGTAGAATCTTCACACCAAGTATCATTTGCTGCAGTTAGTGTACTAATTGTAACGTTAATGAGTGTATTATTATTTGCAGTGTCCCATTTAACTCCTTCTGCCCCAGAACCAATAGTGGTAATGTTAGTATCCCAAACCTCATTATGTTGAGCAGAGGTGTAAAAATAAAGCCCATCATCACCATCTCCTGAAGTCCAGAATTGACAATTTTTGATAATGTTTTTCTCTTCTCCATTAATATCTAATCCGCGATTTGTAGTTCCGTTAACTAAATAATTCTGACAATCAAGAGTAACTTCATTACGAATAGTTGTTAGTTGTGAAGAGGGAGAAGTGTCATTAGTTAGGAAAATAGTTTGATTACCATTAACATTGTAATAAGCTTCTTGTAAAGTTTTGTAAACAGAGCCTTCATCAGTTGCTGTTGAAAAGTTGTACAAACTAGTTGTCAGGCTAGTATTGACATAAACACTAGAATTTGGAGTAGGACCACAATCATAACTAATCACTTCTATAAGGGGTATAGAATCGTTATAAAAATTCCCTATATTATTTACACAAAGGTTTGAAGTAACACTATTATCATCAATCCCCCTATCACCAAGAAATTGATTTTTTGAAATATTAGTACCTATAGTATTACCCAAAGTAGTTTCAATCGCTTCCGCGCCATAAGTACCTTCAAAAATATTTTCAGTAATGTTAGTATTAGTACTCTGAGAAAGATAAATC
>CAZXEM010000012.1:13015-20163 GCA_964639875.1 uncultured Methanosarcinales archaeon
AGGTGTTGAAAACTGCGGTTCTTAAATCACGATAAGTAGCACTATCTCCACCCCAACTAAAAGTGTTCGCAGAAATGCTATGGTTAACATAAACTGTTCCGTTAGGTGTCGGACCACAATCATTTTCAGGAACTTCAACCGTTGAACCTCCAACCTCAACACTGCCGTTATAATAATTCCCATAAGAATTTTGGAAACAAAAATCATTATTACCATTAGCGTCATATAACCCACCATAACCAACAAAATAATTTCCCCAAATGATATTGTTAGTAGACCAACCATCCAAATAAATACCAGATACATCATAATCTCCTTCAAAAGTATTATTGGTGATGTTAGAATAAGTGGCCCCAACTAAATAAATACCATAATCATCAGTTGCACCGCCATAAAAAGTATTGTTAGCTATTACTGCTGAAATAACTTCAATATTTATTCCTTGAGTATTATTAGCTAAGGTATTATTGATAATTGTATAATTCTCAGTATCACTTCCAGCATTGTTTATTTGGATACCATAAGTGAAATTATTGACCACACAATTTTGAATAGTATTATTGTCTCCAACAAGATCAATTATTCCGTAATCTCCCGCACCTTTATCACCATTAATAGAATAACCGTCACAATCTAAAATAATATTACTAGTGTTAAAGATAAAACAATCTCCAGTAGTAACTACATCTTGGTCCATGGTAGTATCTTCATTAATAGTAGAACAATTAACAAGAGGAAGAGCTTTAACCGTAACAGTATTACTACACGCCTCTGCACCATCTTCAGAACCATTATTTGGTGTTACGCAAGCTTGCCAAGCATCATTAACAGAAGTTTCTTGTGAAACAACCAAATCAGTTCTGTTGTTGTATAAAGCAACAATTTGTTCTTCAGACAGACTATAATTAAAAACTAAAATCTCGTCTAAATAACCACCATAACTTTCACCACCATTGTCATGAGCAATACGATTAATGTTCATCCCCGGAAGAGTACCAAAGACTTTATCCACAGTACCATTAATGTAAAAAGTCATATTGGTATCATTATTAATAACAGCAATATGATGCCATTTATTTAATCCAAGAGTTGCCGTACCTAAATTATCACCACTACTATAATAATCAAGAACATTAGCTTTAGTATAAAGTCCCAAAGCTCCAGACTGAGTGATTAGTCCACCATAAGTATCGGAACCTGTCGGATACATCCAGAAAACAAGAGTGAAATTTTGACCAATATTTATAGGGTTGGCAGAATAATCAATATTCTGTCCATTATTAACAAATAAGTAAGATCCTTTTCCATCATAACCGCCAGTAGAGTTCCAGGTTGGACCAGTAACAACACCAGAAAAGTTGTAACTAGAATAATCTTTGGTATAAGTAGAATTACTTCCACCTTCAAAAGGAAGGTTTAATACGGTTGTTGAATTAGCATTCAATTTCCAATCTATTATAGTTTTATTACCAGCACCTTCATAATAAGTCACAGATAAATTTTCATTAATTCTGTCTCCTAATGAGGATGAATTTAATATTGGAGTCTCTCCATCACCTAAGCCAGAACCTAAAATACCAATTAAAGGTTCAGAAGAACTGCCCTCATTCTGGATACCAACAGCTGCTCCGGTTAACAAGCTACCTGATGGTTCACTCTTAATACTTTCAACAAATAAAGATCCTATTTCTTCAAAATTGAAAAAATTAAAGCGACTTTGATCAATAACGGAGGTGTCTTGACCAAGGGTGGTGGTTTCAAAACTGAAATCAAAGCCGCCTAAAGAAAATAATGTTAAAACTGAGAAAAGAAGCATTAGAGCTAAGATTATTCTCTCTTTAAGTATACTCCCTTGAGACACTTTACTTATCCTCTTCCAGTCCTTTCTCTTTTTATTAATCATATTTTACCAATCACCTTATCATAAACGTCCAGCAATTGCTTTAGTTCTTTTACTTTCAAAGAATAATATTTGTAAGGAAACTCTTTACGCACGTTCAAAAAGTCAAGATCGTAAAGTAATTTAAGATGACGAGAAGCAAGAGAAACAGAGATTTTAGTTTTTTCAGCGATTTCTTTGACGGTAAGTTCATTATCAGCCAATAATCTTAGAATCTGCCTTCTAGAAAAAGCACTAATCGCTCTAGACAACTTCTCTTCCTTATACTCCATCGATAAGCTAAAGAAAGTGTTTTCCTTTATAAACTTTACGAGTTGTGAAGTTTCACAACCATGAAACTCTAAAATAAAAGAAATCAATTAAAATGGATTTGAAAATGGAAAATGGAAAATGGAAAACATAACCTCACAAAATAATAAAATAGTAAAGAATCAAATATTAAAATTAATCTTCGTAATCATCATGATCATCATCAACTGACTTAGATTCATTCTTAACAGGCAAAATATATTCTGCAGAAATCTTTTCTTTAAGTTCTTCTAAAGAATAATGTTTATGTTTCAGTTTAAACTCATTAGCAACTTCAGATGTAGTCAAATCTAACTTACTAAAATACACTAAAACATTATCTTTACCTAACTGTTGATTTACTTTTTGTAACAATTGTTTCTGATTACTGATTGAAAAACCACTTTGTTCACTTAAATCAAAGACAAAAACTACTAAATCTGCCAATTCTGCAAGTACTAACTCTGCCTGCAGTTCAATATTGTTCATTTTATCTTTACGGGCAAGAGTTCCTGGAACATCAAGTACTTGAACTTCATTATCCCCGATCTTAAAAGATCCAGAATTAATACTTTTAGTAGTAAAAGCGTAAGCTGCAACTTCTGCATTAGTACCAGTTAACTTATTTAAGAGCGTAGTTTTACCAACATTTGGAAAACCGTAAAGGCAAACACTAAACATCTCTTTAACGTCCGGATAAGACCTCATAATTTTTCGACAAATTTCCAAATATTCTAAATTAGAATTAATCTGTTTAATAACCGAGGAAATCCTTCCATAAAATTGTTTAGTTAACTCTTTAACTTTTTGTCGATCTTTTTCCGTAACAACTCTAGAAACATAACTTTTATGAAAAAAACGAACTTTTTTTACTGCCCAACCAACCGCACCTAAAGATTTCTTAAATTGAGAATAATCTAGAGTCAAATCCATTAAAGTAAGGTAAAAAGAAGGTAATATTTTAGTATTAGGAAAAGTCATTGTTATTTTCTCTAAACGAGCAACCAAATTATCTTTAATAATATCTAATTTTAAGCCCTCTTTTTTTCTAATAATCTGTAACCAGTTACCTTTAAGATTTTTTTGTTTACCTTGAACCCTGGCTTTAGAGAAAGCTAAATCTAGAAAAGTTTCTCCGGATTCTACGGGTGGAATTTTTTGAAAATTCATAATTTAAGAAAAAGGGGGGTCTCTTTTAAACTTTACTTCTTTTTCTGGCTTACTTTCTTTTTTTATAAAAATGGAACACTACTAAAGAGATGACAGAAACTATCAAAACAGCTAAAGGAATTAACCAAATTCCGAGTCCTAAAATATTACTACCAAGTGTTTTGATAAAAGAAGTAATGGTTCCAAGACTAAAAATACCAAAAGTAAAAGTTCCTGAACTAAAATAAGAATAAATTAAATATATTGCTAAACCTAATACAAATAATGCCACAATAATAATTAAAATTTTAAAAATAATTAAAAATATCTCTTTATTATTTCTAAAAAAGTTTTTAAAATTACTTTCTAAATGTTTAACACTCTCGCCAAAATTAATTTTTACTTTTTTCCGTTCTTCTCGAATGATATTTTTGTGGTGAGTATAAGCTCCAAGCCAACCGATAACAAAAAGGACAATCAATCCAATCCATAACCAAGTTAAATCTACAAATACAGTTTTATATCTACCCCAAGCTTGCCCTGATAAAGCATGAGCAAATTTAGTTGCTACAGTTTCTTCCCCAGCCATTGCATCTTCAACAGCCCCTTCGGCCATTGCAGATTCTTCAATTACTGCCGCTTCTTGCACTATTGTCGCATCCTCAGCTACTACATCTCCCTGATCACTTTCGCCAGTAAAGTTAGGATAAATTAAATAGGCCGCTAAACCTAAGCCAGTTAAAATAAGGAGAACTAATAAAACTTTAAAAATAACTTTAAAGACATCTTTATGTTTGTTGAAGAACACTTTAAAATTACTTTCTAAATGTTCAACATTTTCACCAAAATGAATTTTAACTTTTTTCCGTTCTGTTTTAATAATAGACTTGTGGTGAGTATAAGCGCCAAACCAACCAATTACAAAAAGAATAATCAATCCAATCCATAACCAAGTTAAATCTACTAAAACAGTTTTATATCCAGCCCATGCTTTTCCCACTAACGCATCGCCGATAGTATCAACCAAGTTTTCTTCACCAGCCGTTGCACTATCTACAGTTTCTGTTTCATCTGTTTCAGACTTTTGTTCCACTGCTTTATCAGCTTCTTCATCTAATTTTTCTTCCTCAGAACAAATGCCACAATCTTTGTAACAAGCACCATTATTATTGTTAGTATTAACATCAGGAGCACAAGTTAGTCCATCATTACAGTTACCATCACCACATAAGCCCCACGCGTTATTTCCACCAGAGGATGAACTACCACTAGCAGCAGCAGTAGCCGTTGCGGCAGCTGCAGTAACAGTAGATTTTCCTAACACGAAAGTACTCAAATGACTAACATTAGCTTCAATATAATTCTCATCCGTATTAACCACTGAAATTTCTTCTTGCCAAGTAGAAGAAGTAGCATTGTAAAAGAAAATACCTAAATCGGCTTCAGCAATACCTGCAGCAACTACATCCGTTTCATTATAAGTAAACTTTAAAGTAATCCAATTGATACTATCTGTAATTGAAGGGGCATCGATAACATAATATTTGTATTCTGAAACGGTGGAACCAGTTACTGAAAAATTTGTTGTTAAAGGCGTTTCATTATATTCGGCAACTGATACTGAAGTATTCTCTCCTAAAGTAGTAGAAACATTGAATGTTAAATTAACTCCGGAAATAACATTTACAGTAGAAGACACGTTACCGGTTAAATTCAGTGAGGTACTAGATTGGTTTAAAGTAGTTGTACTAGTAACCACAAAATTTAATGTTGCAGTAGCAGCATTACTTGAATTATCAGTACAAGAAAAGTTGTATTGATGATCACCAGCACTTAAATTAGTAACGTTTTGGAAATGAGTAATGTTTCCAGTTTCAACCATATTTGCTAAACTATTACTATTATTTTTATATTGACAAGTTGCATTTTCGTTAGTTGTTAAATTAAAATCAACAACACTACCATTGTTTGGAGCAATAGCATTAATTAAGATGGTTGGTGAACTAGTATCCACAATTGAATAAATAAAAGTTTGACTAGTGTTTACTGTTCCATCATCACAAGAGATGTTAATAGTATAATTCCCTAATTCCGAAATGGTAGAAGTGTCATTTATATACCCATTACTAGAATTAATGTTAAACAAGCTTGTATTATCATAATAAGTTATTGTTTCACCATCATTATCACTACAATTAACGTCATAGTTAAATGCAGTTGCAAATTCAATTGATTGATTGGTTAAATTTTGATCAAATACAGGAGCATTGTTTGAAGCTTGAGTGGTATAATTGCTAAACCCAGTTACGTTAGCATAAAGTATCCCATTAGTACTATCATAACTAATATTGCAAAGACCACTATTATCACATCTTACCCCACTTTTATTTAAAGTTGGAGTTGAACTGTAACTAAGACCATAAAATGTTAATTCAGCCGAAGTATTAAAATTAGTAAAACTGGAATTGTCATCTATACCTAAGGTATTATTTTCAATATAAAAACCGGTTCCAATGTTTAAATCAATGTCATCACCAGAACCACCTAAAGTGAAATTACTTCCAGACCAATTAATTTGACCAAATGAATTATTATAAATAAAATAGTTTGAAAGACTGGAATTAGTAAGATCTAAAATCGTAGCAGTACTTAGATTATTGTTTAAAAATAAATTATTGAAATTATTAGTATCTCCCCCACCAAAATTAAGTGTAGTATATATAACGTTGTCTGAAAGTGTACAAGCTGAAACAGTATCCCCAATCTCTAATTGATTAACAAGATTATTTTTAATGGTATTATTGGTAATACTGACCCCTTCAACATTAATTGTTCCTAGAGAAACATTATTATTAGAAACTAAAACATTAGTTCCCCAATATACACTAATTGCGTAAAGTTCCATATCACTGCCAAAAGTTATGTTATTAACTATCCCTCCAGTTCCAACTAAAGCCACTCCTGACGCGGAGGAGTCACTCCCACACCCATTACATAAATCGTCAATTTGCCCGTTTTCTATAACAAAATTTGATGCAGCTACATAAAAACTATAATTGGAGGTGTCATTAGATTGAATATCAGTGTGATTAATTCTTGTTGTTGAAAGGGAGTTAAATTTTAATTCAGTATTAGCACCAGGAGTGTTCACAGTAATGTTAGAATTATTAATAGTTAATATTCCGCTAACAGTAAGATTACTCCCTATTCCCAAAGTTATATTGTTTAATGTCAAATTTCCAGTCCCAGTCGTAATTAATGAAGAATTTTTGAAAGTGGTGTAAATATTGGTGCCGGCAAGATCTGTTGCTTCAATTTTCTTATCAACCCAATCTCCAGTTATGTTTACAACAACTTCAAAAATATTACTGGAATTGTCAAAGTAAACTGTATAATTTTGGGCTAAACTAGGGTCCATATCAGAAGTAATTTCATCACCAGAAGTAATTGCTTGAATGTCATCTAAAGTGAAATTCTGAACTGCAACAATATAACCACCATAACTATCAAAATACCCAAATACTAAATCTAGACCATTATTATCTCCCCCCACACTAGTACCACTTGTAGCATCATTATCAACATCAACTCCAATAACATAATTCGTATCTGGCGTTACGTTAAGATACATTTGAATTTGATGTTCACTTTCATTCATTACAATGTAAAATTCTCTAGCTCCACTAATCCAATCATCCGTATATTCAGTAGGAGTTGTTTTATCTAAATCAGGAGCAGCATCTGTAATAACAGTGGAATTACTACTCAAATCATAATAAGCATTTGTGATAGTAGAGAATTCAGATGCAGC
>CAZXEM010000012.1:20173-20604 GCA_964639875.1 uncultured Methanosarcinales archaeon
TTTCAGAGTTATCTTGAATAGTCATAAGACCATCAACAGGAATTACTTCATTTGAACAATTAACTGAAGCGTTGATAACCCAATTTCCAGAAGTATAATTACCACCACAATAAGTAACTGGTTCAGCATCAGCAATGGTCATATTTGAAGAATTGGTCCAACTACTAAAATCAGTACTATCATTTACTCGCACACTAAAAATCCAAACATCACTTTTACTAAGATTATTAGCATCAATAGAAGTGAAGTTGTCAAGATTATCTATTTTAGTTGAACCATTATACCATTCAGTTTCGCTACTTGCTTGAGCATCATTGTCAGTATCAGTATAGGTAAAAGTACCCGTTAAGGTTCCATTACTTCTGTTCAAAGAATCACTAGAACTTATATTAACTGAAGAAGCTTCAGGAACAAGATTGCTTATTGTTAAC
>CAZXEM010000013.1:0-20397 GCA_964639875.1 uncultured Methanosarcinales archaeon
GGATGTAAAACTAAAGAATATAGGTTTGGGGAAAGCATAATAATTAAAATGTTTTGGTAAAAATGATAATGGTTGCGATTCCATCTTTTCTAAATGTTTAGGTTTTAATTCGCTTATGGTTGTATGGAACATAAAAATTTTGTAACCAGGTTCTTGTTCTAAGTTTTCTAAAAATAAATTTTGGTAATAAACTTTGTCTAAAAGACCTTTCTTGCCCAACATCCCGGTAATTTTTGCACCTGTTTTTTGGTCAGTAGTAAATTTTAAATGTAACTTTTTTGTTTCTTGGTTAACTTCGCCCTTACAAACGTTTTTTAACAAGCCAGCGTTTTCTAAAACGTCAAGCATAGTTTTTCCTGTTGGAGAAAAATCGTGACTGCCAGCAATTGCGTATATTGGAATTTGATGATCTTGTAGTTGTTTAAGTTTTTTTGTAACCAGTTTTAAAATGTCTAAATTAGGAAGAGAGGTGTTAAACAAATCGCCAGAAAATAAAATAAAATCTACTTCTTTTTCCACACAATCATCCATTGCTTTAAGGAAAGCTTTCGTGGATAAGTTACGCATTTTTTCATCTCGCCAAGAACCAAGATGAAGATCTGCTAAATGGGCATATTTCATTGTATTTTTCTTAAAATGTCGATGGGATTTTCTTTGTAAATTTCGTTACTAGAACCATAGAAACGTATTTCTTTTAGTTGCCCTTCTGGTACTAAACCATTTAACAATGATCCCTCTATGCCTACTAAAATACTATCTTTTTCTGTATTTATTATTTCTCCAATTGTTCCTTTTGGAATTTCAGGCACCCACCAGGGCATTTCTCTTGGTTCATTGTTGTTAAAAGTTTCAATAAATTCTACTTTGTCCCCTACATCATAAATGATTCTATAATCTACCATGACTTATTAAAGAAAATGTTACTTTATATTGATTATTGTTTTACAGTGGTGAGATTAATTGTTAAACCTAAAGATATAAATATTTGTTCTGTTTTTCTTTTATAATTATGGTTTCAAAAAAAGAGGTAGATAAGTTTGTAAAATCACAAGAAAGTATTCATCTTTATTCAAAAATGCAAAAAGCATTAACTGACGTTTTACTAAAATTTCCTAATAAAGATTTTTATAAAGTTACTAAAAATTTACAAATTATTTCTGTGCAGGAGGGAATTATCGGTCAAGGAATGGTTTTTCCAAACCCAAAAGGAAAGTTTAAAATTATTTCTATAGTTTACATTCCTAAAATTCCTTTAAACGTTCTTCGGTTTATCATTGCCCATGAATTAGGACATATTCATCAGGGAAGACACAAGATTGTAAAAGGAGAAGATAATTGGGCTTTAGAAAGGTACGCTAACAAGATGACTAAAGAGTGGGGCTTTCCGCCAACTAAAAATATCTGGGATTGGATCACTAAATATATGAAAATGTTTAACTTAAATTTCCCTAAAGATTTTCCTAAAAATTGATCATTGTTCTGAAGAATATTTCTTTATTCTCTAGGGTTATTTCTTTTTAATTTTTTTCTCTTTAACCCAATCACATTCTTTAGTAAGAATTTTCATTACTTCTTTTTTCTGTTTAAGTTTTAAGTTAGCAAGAAAAAATACTTTTTTATTCCCGAAAACAATGTCCACAATAAAATTTTTACCTTGAAAATGAATGGTTCTATCTTTCAACTGAGTAATTTTTTGTTCTTTTTCAGTATAATTCTCATCACAAATACACTTTCCAGTAACCATCACACTAATTAATTCTTCTCTTGCTTTTAAATGAGACAAAATTTTAGCTAACACTTTAAGAAGTGATTGTTTTTTAAGAAAAGTAATGTTAAGATACTTATCTTCATGAATAATCCCTGCAATTTTCGGTTTCATAAAGATAAGTAATATTTAACATTTAATAAACTTTTTTATTTTGGTCCTAGTTACCTTCTGGTCATTTCTCTTGAACGAGGTTGAGTTCTTTCAGAAGGACGAGCAACTCCAGCTGATCTTGGTTGCCTTCTACGATCTCCGCCAGAATGGTGGCCGTGTTGATTTCTATGACCATGCGTGTCTCGATGACCACTAAAATGTCTACCTCTAAATCCTGGTCGATCTCTGGACCTTGCTTCAAATCTTAACTTTTTAAATTCAGGTGCAGTCAATTCATCAATTTTTAAATCGTACCTTGCAAAGATACTGTTAAAAACTTCATAATCTTTATCACTTAAAAGAGTAATTGCTTTTCCTTTACCACCTGCACGAGCAGTTCTTCCGATTCGGTGAATATACTCTTGTGGATCTTTAGACAAGTCATAGTTAAAGATATGAGTTATTCCTCTAATATCTAAACCACGAGCAGCAACTGCTGAAGCTACTAAAACTTTAACTTTATCCTTGTTAAGTCTTTCAATTACTGTTAACCTTTTACTTTGAGTCATTTTACCATGAATCATTTCTGATTTAATTCCATGATTACGTAAATTGTTGTTTAACATTTCTACGGTTGACCTTGCAGAACAGAATATCATTACTCGATCGATATCCTCACTATTTAACAAATGTACTAATAACGAAAACTTTTCGTTATGAGCAACATTGTAATAATATTGTTCTAAAAATTCTTGCTTAACATGTTTATCTGCTTCTGCTACAACAGGATTTTTCATGTGCGTATGTTTAATATGTTCAATCTCTGAAGAGATTGTTGCTCCGAACAGTAAAATTTGCCTATCAGCGGGAGTTTGGGAAAGGATCCTTTCAATATCTTCAATGAAACCCATTTCTACCATTTTGTCAGCTTCGTCCAAAACGAAACAGTTAACATTAGAAAAGTTTACATTTCCTCTTTGTAAATGGTCTAATAATCTTCCTGGTGTTGCGACAACAATGTCTGCTCTTGCCATTTCTTTAATTTGTGGGTTTAATGCAACACCACCATAAACAGTAGTTACGTAACAATTTTTATATTTAGAAAACTTTTTCAATTCTTGAGCAATTTGTACTGCTAATTCTCTAACTGGTGATAAGATTAAAACTTGTAATCCTTTACCGGGTTTAACATTTTCAACTATTGGCACTCCAAAAGCTACTGTTTTCCCTGAACCAGTATATGACATTCCAATAACGTCTTTCCCTTCCAAGATTAAAGGAATAGCTAATTCTTGAATTTTTGTAGGATTAACAATCCCATTTTCTTTAAGTGCTTTACTCACTTCTGTACTTACTTTTATATTTTCAAATAACATTTTTATTTATTTCTCCTTTGAACAAACTTATAATTTACTAAACTTTAGTTTAAATAACGTGAAACAGAATAAGTATAATTTTAATAATTGAAACTCTCTGTCTCTGCCTATTCAATATTGTTAATTAATTTGTTCAAGGGGTTTATAAACGTTTTGGTCATAAATTACGTTTGAGATTATTTATTTTTGATCTGATTTATACTGAACTATAATGTCGTTAGCTACAGATTGTAACCGATCAAAACTAAGGAACGGTTTATATGTTAAATTTGGTTTCATCGCCGCTAACCTTCCAATTCTTCTCGCAAAATTGCCTTCCTGAAATATAGAAAAGTATACCATTAAATTATCTTCTTGGTTAAGAATTTTTTTAATTTCGGTCATACTTTGATCATGGTCAGTATTTAAATCACCATCGGTAACAATAACCTCTATAGTTTTACCAGGATTACATTTAGCATGGGCTTCTTGATATGCAGACAAATCGTGGTAAGTATAACCTTTCCCAGGATTTAACAAAACCTGTTTAGCAGAATTGTTGGGAGTATCATAAAAAGTTTGTAATTCTATTGGATCAGAAACAATAGTATTTCCGGGATTACTATAACTTACAGCAACTACTTGAATATCTTTACTCATTTCTTTTGCTGCTTGAGCAGTAGATTTTGCAATTCCATAAATAACATGCATTAAACAATCATACCTATCCTTTGTACCTACAAAAGAATCAGTTGATGTCATTGAACCAGAACCGTCCACTCTAAAAATTATATTGTCCGGTAAAATGATCCCGGTTTTTTTATCTTGATAATCTGTAATTGGTTGTTCCTCCCATTCATAAATTTCATACTTAAATTGATATTGAGATAATCTGCTTAAACAAATAAGCCCGGTATCTTGCTGAAACTGAACTATTTGGTCCATGGGCAAATCATATAATTGGTCAGGAGTTAACAATCTTTCACTAACTTTAACAGGAGTTTTAATTTTTCCTACTACTAACGTTTCAGATTCTAATGTTGGAGATTTAATGGGTAATGCTCGAGAATTTCTTTTATAATATTCATCCTTAGCCAAATTAGATAACCTTTTATTACGATTATTGTTAGGAGCATTTTGATCGTTTGCAATTGATGCTAACATATTATTAACATCAGGATCATTTTGGTTAATCAAACTTTGTAATGTGTCTTCAGCACCACCACCTTCTTGTGAAGTTGAAGTTTGACCATCATCATCACTATTATTACCATCAGAATTTGCACCATCCCTTTTCTCTTCTTTTTGTGTACTGATATATTTAGCAAGTGGTTCAATTATTCCTTCAACTGAACGATAACGTAATTCAGTAGAAGTGTTAATTCTTGTAATTGCTTCAGTAACATATTTTCTAGCGACACTACCCTTTGATTCATTTCTTGCATGATATAATTCTTGTGAAGAATCAATCATCTTATTTTTATCAACACCAACAAGCAATAATTCATGTTTGTCAAGATGTTTTACTGAACCAGAAAGAGACCCAATTATTGCTGTTTCTAAATCTCTATCAGATATTTTTGTATTGATTTTATTTCTAAAATAATTAAAAACTTCGCCTCTTAAATCAGGATCATCGCAATGAAGTAAGGAGTATATTGACCTAGTTAAAGGATAAAATAAAGTTTCAGGTTTATGATCAGCTAATTCAACAACATCCCAGGTAGTTACAATTCCGTCAGGTAAACTTTCAATCAAATTCTGATCAAATTTATTACCTAACTTGGATATTTCTGCTTCTAACAGTTTATCATAAACATTTCCGTTAGTTGAATAATGAGTGAAAAAAGTATCAATTAATAAATCCCAAATTGCATTTCTAACATTACCTGTTTTGTTAATTAAATCTCTTGAAGAAAGGTGAGGTTCTGCTCTTTTAATCCCATTCTTTAAAGCAATGTCAAACTTTTCTTTATCAGTTTGACTTTTAGGACAATATACAGGATGAAACAATTCATGAAACAATAAGTAAGTGAACGTATCTTGAACTAATTGGTGCGCAAGTTCTTTTTTTTGACTTTTATTAACATTAAACCCGTAAGCATTACTAAAAATTGGAACTACTACTTTTTCAAATTGTTCTAAAACATAATCTGGTTTGTAAACATGAAGCATAATTTTTTGATCATCTGTAGCGGCCATCCAATGTCTTTTATTATTCGGATCAGGGTCTACACGTTCAATAGGCATATCAGAGAATAAAGGTTGTTGAGAAGAAGTTATCTCTCTCCAGATCAGTTCTGCATTTATTGATTCTTCTAACAACAAGGTTGCCATTTTCTAAATACCAAAAACTCTTTCTACTCTTGGTAGAGTATAATTTGTTTTTACGTCATTTCTTGCTTTTTTAACAACGTCAGTTAAAGCAACATATCTTGGCATAACTTTATCACTTGGACTTATTTGGTTAAACCCTTCAGCTATTTCTCTTCTGTATTGATGAATAAAACCTGCTAATGAAGCTATATCACTATTAACTCTTGCAACTAATAATTTTTTAGTATCACTACCATCGTCTAATCCTCTTAATAATGCAGAAGTTTTATTTAATTCACTTATCATCTTCGTAGCATATTCATCAGCTTTCAAGTTTTCATCTTTTTTAATAGTATTAACTGCTACATATGAACAAAGATATCTAATACTTTGATCAGGATTATTTAAATCAAACTTCACTTCATCATTATAAACTTCTGAAGAAAAATTAGTCAGTAAACTTACATAATCAGTAAAAGCTTGATTAATTACATTTACTGGTGAAGTGCCATTTTTAGTTTGAACTTTATCATTCAAAACAATTGCATAAGCTGAAGCAATATCTCTAACAGTTAATGGGGCTTGTAAAGTTTTAAACTCGTCAAGTGCAGAAGTTCCATTTTCACGGGAAATTTCATAAGACTTTTTATAACGAGTAATTAAAGCTAAAGCGTCAGCTATCTTTGTTGCTTTAGTTTTATCCCTTTCAATTAAAGCTTCATTAAAAGCAGCTCTAACCTTTTCAATTCTTAAAATTAGTTGAGATTTGGTATCAACACTAGTATTGTATACAAAATTTGCATTATACTGTTTCAGTTCATCTGTCCACTGTTGAGCAATTTCTAATTCATCATTAAAATTACTTTCAAGATCATTACCGCCCGTAAGCATAATTATATGGTCTGCACTTTCTACTGCTGACTTTAAAAATAAATTCCTTGCATTAGCAGGGTCAAAACTTGCAGCATGAATATTAAGATATTCTTGGTTTGCTCTTATTTTCTCTTCAGGTTTAGTACTTTGTGGGATTAAAAATTCTCTTATTTTCTTAGTATCAACATCTAAATAATTAGCTAGTTTTACTGTAAATAAATCCATAAATGTTTGATGATGATGATTAAACTGTTCAGTCATATTAATTGTTGCCGCACCAGAATTTAAAGCCATGTTAGGATAATTAATTCTAACTTGCCTGTTACCTACAGCACCATCCGTACGTCTTGCACCAGAATATTCTGGGTTAGGTGGATTTTGTGCACTATGAACAGCTACTGGTTTAACTTTTTCATCTTCAAAATCAATTTTTACATCTTTACCATTAACATTAATTTGTGGAATTGGTAATCCTAATTCTGCTCTTTCACCGGTTGCTAAAACTACTTGATTATCAAGTAAACCTAAAATAGCGTTTGTATCTCCCCTATTTTGTTCATCAATAAATAAAGCAGCAATTTCTCGGACAGCTTTTTTGTTAATGTTAATTCTTAGAACTCCTTCGTTAGGGTCAACTCTACCCTCAATATAAGGTTGAAGTACATTAGACATGTTAGTGTTAAGTCTTATCCCTCTACGATTATCAGCATCATAAACAGTCTTTAAAACTTGTTCAAGTGTATAAGTTTTACCAGTACCAGTAATCCCTTCAGATAATAATGCTACTCGATCACATTGAAATGATGCAAATACAAAATCAGCATAATCTACGTCTATTGCACTTTTTGCAGGAACAAGGCCTTTTCCTTCCAAAAAAGTAAATTCTAATGAACTAGAATCTTGGTCATAAGCAATTCTAAACAGAGGTGTTGGTGCTACCCTAGAACCCATTGTTTGTGATGCTGATTCAATAGTTGCAAGGAAAGCAGCTTGATGTAACTTTTCTTTAATTTCAGACTGATTATAACCATCCCTGGCTAATTCAGTAGCAATTAATTCTAATGCTTTTGTTTGTGGAATATTTATTTTATTTTCAGATGTCATTTTATGGTCCAGGGATATTCCTTAAGGAATCCCTAAAGTTTTCAAGTCGGTCAGTATATTCGGCGATACCTTTAATTTTATTCTCACCACCAATTCTTACTATTTCATGGAAAGGAATAATATGTGGGTTTTGAGTAATAGTATTCATATCAGAAAGAGTTAGACAATATTCATTAATGTCAGCATTATTATTTTCACTTAACGTATATTGAGCTTCAAATTTATGACTAAATGGATAAACTTTGCTTTCTCTTGCAGCATTAAAAAAGAAGGTTAAAGGTTCTCGATCTTCAGGATTAAGAGTAAGTAATAATAAATACACATCTGCCATAATGGTATATTTTCCACTTAATTTTCGAACTTGAGCAATACCAGGAAGATAAGGTTGTAATTCTGGTTTTGAAGCATCAATATTTTTAGTTTCATCAGTAATTTCAAGACGATCAGAAAACTCTTCTAAAAAATAATCAACATGTTCATCACCAATTGAAACTGCAATTGCTCGTTTAAGAGATTCATAAGGTATCTCCGGATTTAACGTTAAATCACCAATTACAACGCGACCACTTTTAGAATGTTCATAGCGTAAATCAGATATTTTAAAAAATGAGTTACCTAAAGATTTTACAATTTCAGTGATTTCTGGATTAAGTAAGTTATACACCTTAATAAAATTATAAGAAGGACTTGGATCACCACCAACAGCACCTAAATAATTAATTAACCTTCCATCTAAGTAACTCATGTCAACATTTTTAATTCCATTAACAAATGAAGAAACGGGTTTAGAATCAGAAGTTACTGGATTAACAATAACATCTTCTAAAGAATTTGATTCTAAATCTAATTCTCCCCCTTGAACAATACGATTATCAGTCATTTTATAAGTAATATTAGCTAATAGTATATAAACTTTTTGTTATTTAACTACTTCGAAGTAATAAACCCAGCGTTTTTGTTTTAAAGATTAACAAAAATGTGTTTCTTTTTCTTAAAATAACAAACTTTTTTAAAAACCTAATTTTTTCAACCTAGCTATTTGACAATAACAATCTTACTATCATAATCTTAATAAACAGTCTCTCTTGTAAGAAAGATTACTATGAAATCAGAAGATCTTACTTTGGAACTATTAATGAAAAGGGGCTATCCCGACATTGAACAATTTTTGGAAGGAAAAGAATTAAATGAAGATCGGAAACAGGAAATTGTTACTGAAACTAAAATTTACGGTTTAATGAATGATGTTAGAACGTATGATAATTATGCTGGTTATGAAGATATAAACCAATTTCTGTCTCAAGAAAAATTTGTTGATTATTTTAATTCTACAAAAAACACTGAATTGTTAGAAAAATATATTGATTTGGTACATGAAGGTATTGATGGTGGTCGAGGTCCAGAATCTAGTAGATGGGCCATAAATTTTCTGAAATCTGATCATGTTAACCAAGCTATTAGAAACAATTTAAAACCGTTAAAAGAAAAGATGGTTAAACTTCTTGATTCTGCTTATGATTTAACATTTTCTCATTATGAGAATGATTCTGGACAAGTGAATGATTATACTTTAATTCTTAATCAATGGAATGATTTGGTTAATTATAAAGAAATGGTTAAAAATGCAATTGGGGGCTGGAATGGTCTTTGGGAAATTTATGAACAGAATTATGGAGAAGATTTTCTTGAAGCTGCTTTACCTAAATTGATAGAGATGACTGATAAGCCTTACGTTTCTGAGCTAATGGCCCGATTTCATTTAGAAGATAGTACTGATGAGGAGGATAATAAAGAATATAATGCTTTAGTTGCAGCAGGAATAATTGATCGTTGTGACTTAAAAAAAGAGGACCATACTATGAATTATTTTATGGTTTTAGTAGATGGATTTGAAAGTTCAGACTCAAATTCTGTTAATTTAGTTAATGCTTTAGAAAAAGGAACTGAAGATGAAGTTGAAAGAAAGAAGCAATATTTAGGAAGTAGAATTGGCGATTTGTTTAGAGCAGGAGAAATATATAAAATCGGTAGTATTGTTAAGTATGGTTTTAATGTTTGTTTATGTGATGAAGAAACTGCTAAAGATTCTTTAACACCAGCAATTGCAGAAACAATAGCTGTTGGAGATGTAGATAAGTTAGAATCTTTGTTCGAATTACCAGATTTCTTGATTGATACGGAAGCAGAAGAGATTAAACCTTTTACAGAAGCCTATCAATTATTAAAAGACAAAGAAGAGTAAGATTATTGTTTTATCTGGAATGGAATTACTTTGTATACTGCGTGCCGGCGCGTGGATTTTTGTAAAAAGACAAAAATGCGCCTATTGCAGGCAGTATACAAAATGGTGTTATTCCAGATGAAGTCTCTATTAACAAAAACTATTTAAACAAGTTCGTTCTTCATTTTTTTAGGTGGTTAGATGTTACAAAATACGTTTTTACATATTCCAGGAATTAACAAATCCATGGAAACAGAAATTTGGAAAAATAACGTTTACAGTTGGAACGAATTCTTAGAAAATCATGACCAAATTAACATTAAACGAAAAGAGCATGTTTGCCAATACATTAAAAAGTCATTACAAGCTCATCAAGACCAAAATCATAATTTTTTCATTAACGAGTTTCCCAGTAATGAACATTGGCGAGTGTATCGCGATTTTAAATGTTGTTTTTTAGACATTGAAACTACAGGGTTAAGTAAGCACCGTAATGATTTAACTATGATTGGAATATATGATGGTCAGGAAAGTAAAGTCTTTGTTAACGGTAAGAATTTACATCAGTTCCCTGAAGAAATTGCTAAATATCAAACAATTATTACCTTTAATGGTAAATGTTTTGATTTACCTTTTTTAAAAAATAAATTTCCTGAAATTGATTTTAACCATTTTCATATTGATTTGAGGTATCCGTTAAGAGAGTTGGGTTACATGGGCGGTTTAAAACGGATTGAAAAAGAAGTTGGCATTCAACGTGATGATGATTTGCAAGATGTTGATGGTTATGAAGCGGTAAGATTATGGTACAAATATAAACGTGGAGATGAGAATGCGTTAAAACTTCTTACCAAGTATAATATTGCCGATGTTGAGAATTTGAAAACTTTAATGGACTTCGCTTTTCAGAAGTTAAAACACAAACATTTCTTTTCTAAGATTGAATAGAACGGTTACTAAACTATTATGATCTCTTTTGAATTTTTTGATTCTTTTGCGGAATTCTTCCTTTCTTTGCTGGAGATTTGAAAACAAACCAATCTTCTTTAGTTATTGGATGAAAAAAGTCTGCTTCATTAACAAGAATTCTAGCAGTAGTTTCTTTCACGGCAGCTATTTCTACTCTTACTCCCTCTGATTTCAAATGAATTACCAAATCAACATAATCAGAATCGCCAGACATGATAATAATTGTATCAACTTTACTTGCTAGTTGAGTAGCTTTAATTGAAAGTGGAATATCAGCAGACTTATGGCAAGGGACAACACTTCCATAATATTGGTTATGTAACCTTTCTGCAAGTTTATCAGAAATATTTTTTCCTTCTCTGAAATAAATTAACCGGTTCAATCCTCTGTTGTTAAGAAGTTTTGGAATAAGTTTATCAAAATTTACCATTGCACTATTATTTTTTGCAATTTCGTGAATACTTCTTTCAATATTATTACCATCACAAAGGATAGCCACAGACTGGTTAATTAAGATTGCTGTCATTTCATCTTACCTCTTTAAACATTACAATAAACTATAAAAACATTTAATCACTCTTTTTCTTTTTCTTGCTCTTTTTTATATTTTTCATAATTCTTTTTGCATTTTTCACAGATTACTGGTTGCCTACTTTCAACAGCTACCCAGACATCTTTGCAAATTCTGCATTTCTTCTTAAATTTTAATTTTGCCATATTATCAGAAAGTGAACTGCTTATATAAGTGTTTGTTTTTTTAGTAGTAATGTAGAAACAATTTACAATCTAATTTATTCTGTAAATTTTTAAATATTCTTATAAATTTCCAAAACGTTTATAAACCAACTCGATAATGTTAACTTAAAATTAATACCACAAGTAAGAGCACAACTCTTTCTGACAGTATTATTAATTAGGAGGAATTTCAAATGGAAGGAACTATTAAGTGGTTCAATGGCCAGAAAGGATTTGGCTTCATTAACGGCGAAGACGGTAAAGACTATTTTGTACATTTTAGTGCAATACCAGAAGACGTTAGATTAAATGAAGGCGATAAAGTAACTTTTGATGTCGTTGAAACTGAAAAAGGCGTACAAGCTCAAAACGTACAACTAGTTTAAGATTTTAATTTATAATTAATAATTATATTTATATCTCTTAAAATTGAATTTTTTTTCTTTTTTTTCTTTTTTCTCAACTTTTCTTTACTTTTTATGTATCAAGTTAGTGGCGCCCTTTAGTGATTGACTATTACTAGAAGCGTAATGTAAGCCGAGGATGGCGAAGCCATAATGACCGAGGCGCAGTAGAAAGTTCACTCTGGCCCCATTAACTTAATCAATTTAATACATATTACTGACTTTTTAACTGAAAAATTTATATAACTGCTCTAAATTTGTTAGTTCATGACATTATATTTAATCGGAATTGGACTAAACGATGAGCAAGATATTACTATTAAAGGCCTAGAAATTGTTAAAAAATGTGATTCTGTTTATTTAGAAAATTATACTTCTTTATTACAATGTTCTGTTAAAGATTTAGAACATTTTTATGGAAAAGAGATTGTTCTGGCAGATCGAGAAATGACTGAACAAGGTGATGAGAAAATTATAGCTGAAGCAAAAGATAAAGATGTTGCTTTTTTAATTATTGGTGATGTATTTTCTGCTACTACTCATGTTCAATTGTTTAAATTAGCTAAAGAAAGTAATGTTGAAGTAAATGTTATCAATAACGCTTCAGTACTAAATTCTGTAGGGATTACTGGATTAGAACTTTACAAGTTCGGTAAAATAACTTCCATTCCATTCATTGAAGATCATCCTGATTTGGAAACTCCGTACAATGTTTATCGTGATAATTTAAGTTTAGGGTTACATACACTATTTTTATTAGATTTAAAACCGGGCGAAGATAAGTTCATGAGTGTTAATCAAGCACTAGAAATTCTTGAAAAGATTGAATCTAAGAAGAAAGAAGGGTTAATTAATGATGATTTATTAGTTGTTGGCTGTGCTCGTTTAGGTTCAGACAAGTTTATTGTTAAAGCAGGCAAATTATCTGAAATTAAGAAGTTTGATTTTGGTAAACCTTTACACTGTTTAATAATCCCCGGTAAGATGCATTTCGTTGAAGATGAAATGCTCCATTTATGGAGCGATCAAAAATGAACACATTTTTGAGTATGATTAAGTTATGGAAGTAAGTAGAAAAATATTATAAAAAAGAAAATTTATGGCCATAAATGCCGATCAGAAGTATCTTTTGGTTTATTAAGATAATCTAATATTTCTTGAGTGTAACCCATATCTTCTAATGGCGGGTTCTTGGGTTCTTGGCCATGAGTGGTTCTTACTTCTTCTAAATGTTTTTCGTCTCTAAAAACTCCTTCTCCAACAATATAAAGACTTGTTTTAGTGATTTCTTCTAAAACTGGTTCATTTCCATCAGTTGAAGGAACATTGTTTGTATTATTATCTTCTGTCATTTTATAATCTCCAAACACGCTGTCAAACCACTTAATACTATAAACTTCTTTCAAGAACTCTTTTTTTATGTTAAATATTGATTCTAATTTAAAAATGTTTGTTAAATTGCTGTTAAATAGAACTAAATCATTGAGTAATTAACATCTCTGGTAATTGCTTCTGCTTCAAAGATTTTCATCATTGTTTGATTAAAAGTCATCCAGTTAGCTAACTTTTTTCTTTCTTCTAACGGTAAATCGTTAATTGTTCCTAACATTGTTGCATACTGTACTTGGCTCATATATTCTTGTGCTTCTTCATTACTCATTGTTTCAGCCGTTGTATCATCTATTTTATGGATCTTTTCACCTTCTGCATAAAACTCTTCTAAATCAATCCCTGATAGAGTTGGTTGAGAAACTGCTTCTTCATAATTAATAGAAGATGAATAAAAATTCTCTGCCATAAACTGTTCTTCAAGAGAATCTTCAAATGATGGCATTTTAATTTGATCATGATCTTCATCATCATTCTTAAAATCAAACAATTCTAAATCTGTTTTGTCATCACTTTTATTTTTACTTTCATTAGAAACTTTAACCACACTTTGATAATCTAGGCTAGAGACTACATTTACCGCTTCATTGATTGAATAGCGGTTACTCACTTCCTTAACTGTTTTTTCTAAATGCATGTTAAAAAACCATACCCCTGAGATTGTTTTGAAAATTAGTATGATATTTAAATGTTGC
The DNA here is from genome assembly GCA_964639875.1 of uncultured Methanosarcinales archaeon. Classification (GTDB taxonomy): domain Archaea; phylum Nanobdellota; class Nanobdellia; order Woesearchaeales; family GW2011-AR9; genus CAZQLW01. The sequence goes on from CAZXEM010000013.1 coordinate 13,920, forward strand.
TAATTGCGATGAAGTAGTAAATGATTATTAATTTTTTAATTTCTGATAAATCTTATATATGGGTTTACATTTCATTATTAAAAAAGAGCAAATGAGACGGTTTAATTTAAAGAAATTTCCAGTAGAAAATAAGGTGGTTTTGTTAAGAGTAGATTATAATGTGCCTCTTCACAATAATAAAATTCTTGATAATACTAAAATTATTGCTTCTTTACCAACAATTAAATACCTTTTAAGTAAAAATTGTCAGATTATCATCGCAACCCATTTAGGGAATCCTAAAGGTAAAGTTGTTAATGAACTTAAAACTGATCCATTAGCTAAAGAACTTAAAAAGTTGTTAAAAGTTAACGTTACAAAGATTGATGATTGTCTTGGTAAGGAAGTTAAAGAAAAGATTAATAAAGCAAAAACTACAAAAATATTTTTTTTAGAAAATTTACGTTTTTATCGGGCTGAAGAAAAAAATAATCATCTGTTCGCTCATTCATTAGCAAGTCTTGCTGATTTTTATGTTAATGATGCCTTTGCAGTTTCTCATCGGAAACACGCTTCAATTGAAGCGATCACTCATTTCTTACCATCATTAGCAGGATTCTTGTTAGAGAAAGAAATATTTTATCTTAACAATGCGCTTAAACCAAGAAGGCCAGTTGTCTGGATCATGGGCGGGGCAAAGTTGGACAAAGTTCAATTAATAAAAAAGATTTTAAGAAAAACTGATCAGATTCTTATCGGTGGAGCTTTAGCATTTTCGTTTTTGAAAGCTAAGGGTATTAAAGTAGGTATGTCAAAAGTTGATTCTAATTCTGTTAGTTCAGCAAAAAAGTTGTTAAAAAAATGGTCAGCAAAAAAAATAATTTTACCATTAGATTTTATTGTCAGTGAAAAATTTTCTCCTCAAGCTAAAAGTAAAATTGTTAATTATAATCAAATTAAAAATAATCAAATTGCACTTGATCTTGGGCCGAGAACTGTTGAACTTTTCAAAAAGCAGCTTAGTAAAGCTAATACTATTGTTTGGAACGGTCCTTTAGGTTATTTTGAATGGGCAAAGTACGCATTTTCTACTAAAGCTGTTGGCAGATTTTTAGGAAAGTTGGAATCAGTAAAAATTTGTGGTGGTGGAGAAACTGCTGAAGCAGTAAACAAGTTTCATCTTGCCCATAATTTCACTCACCTTTCTACTGGTGGCGGTGCAACTTTAACGTTCCTTGCTGGAAACAAATTGGTTGGAATTACAGCTTTAGAAAAAAATTATCAAAAGTTTAGAAAAAAAGCAAGGTTAATCAGGGTTATTTGATTAATGTTTAATATTTAAAATTTAATTTCCATATCTTTGTCTAGAACCACTTTGACCAAATTTATAAAAAAGTCAATTTCTCTTTTTTTAACAATGTTGTTATCGTTCAATTCTTCTTCAACATCTTTCATTTCTTCAGATAACTTGTTTACCAGTTCATTATAATGATCCAGACGATATTTAATCTCTTCAATTTTTTGCGATGAGTCTTTATTTTCCAGTTTTAATCTTAACTCTTCCTGCTCTTTAGACAATTTAAAATGGTTATCTTGTAATTCTTTTAAATATCCAGAACCAGCTTTTTCAATCAGTTTAAAAATCATATTTTTTTGTTCAGGGTCAAATTCAATTTTTCCAATTACAAGCGCACTTTTTAGTTCTTCAAGAATTTTAACAATAACTAACGGTTCATCTTGGTAAAAAATGTTCATTGTGTTTTCAAAATAGTTGTGGACAAGTTGATTTTCAGGATGAATTTTAGAATATTCTTTTAATACTGGTTTGATTTTTGAAAAGAATAAATAAACTCGATCATCGTTTTCTTCAAGTTCTGTTAATAACTTTTTTTGTTTCAATTCAATCTCTTCAATTGTTGAATAATCAGAATTTTCTTTAAATTGTTGAAGTTCGTTTTCCTTTTCTTCTTGTTTATTTTTTGTTGAATTTAACCTCTCAGACTTTATTGTTAGGTTTTCGTGAAGTTTTTTTATCTTTGCTCGATATTCTTCAAGTTGGGATGATTTTACTCTTAACGAAATCATTCTTTGATAACCGCTTTTAACAATTTCTTCTTGAAAAATTTTCTTGGCATGGTTAAGTTCAATGAACTCTTTAAGTAAAGGGTTAATCGCTAATTCTTTTTCATCTTTAGTTAAAATGAATGAATAATTATGAGAAAATGTACTTTTTTCTATCTGTTCTTGAATTTTGTTAAGTTCGGTTTCAATTTTTTCGTTAAGTTCAATAACTGTTTCTATTTTAAGTTCTTCAGGGAAAGTTAATAAGTCCAAAAATTTTATTGTTTCAGAAAAAATAGTACTTATTTCACCAGTTTTGTAACTTAGGCCGAGAGAATTGATTTTCTTTTCCCAATCTTCAATTTTGCATTCTAGTAACCAACGTTTATCTTTTAATTTATTAGTATAATTGATAAGTTTTTCGTCAAGTTTATTTTTAGAAACAATTTCTTCAATTCTTAATTCTACCCAATCAGGAAGGTCGTTCACATGGACAGTTTCTATTTTAGAAGTAGACGATTCCATTTTTATAAAACCTAATTTTTCTAAAATCTTAATCAATAATCCCATAATATAGAATTAATTAGAAGGGTATTTAAGAATTTCTGTATTAGGAAATATAAGTTTTAGGGTGTTATTCAGAAAAATGTTTAATATTCTATCTTCCAGCAACAATTTCAACAATGTCCATATGTTTCAAAAGATGTTCTTTCCCAACAGTCATCTTTGTCCTAACGTCTTTTGCACAGATGAATTTCTTACCAAAATCTGTATGTAACTTGTAGGCAAAGTCCAACGCAGTAGTACCGTTTGGCATTAAGAAACAGTCCGGGATAACATTACCGTCAGAATCTTCTAACTTACTTACTCCGCCAGGAAAAATAGCAATATAATCAAGTAGTTCAAACACGGCCCGGTCTAAAGTTTGTTGCACTCCAGTTGCTGAAAATTTTTCTAAAATGTTTTCTTTAATAAACTGTAATGCTTGTTTTTGTTTATCGTTAAGAGAATTTTCTCCTTTATCTGTAATTGTAAACTCTTTCTCACCAGGAATGTAATCAATCAGTTCGGCTTTACCGGCTTCTCTTAAAGCCAGTTCAGATTCAGCTGAACAGGCAACAAACAAATGGTCAGGAAACTGTTCTTTCAATTTATCAAAATTTTCTTTTGCACCGGGAACGTCAATTTTGTTACAGGCAATAATCATAGGTTTAGTTTTTTTACGTAAAACTACTGCGATTTGTTTCAAATCATCTTCTGTCCAGGAATTAGGCTTGTCTTTATTTAATCCAAGTTCTTTAATTGCATGTTCAACCATATCTTCAGTAACTTTTAAGCCTGACAACTGTTTACCTAAAGCCAGATGAATTTCTGCTTTTTCTTGAACAACTGTTCGAGCAAACTTTTCCCACCCTTTTTTTAGAATTCCTAAATACCACATGTCCAGTTCAACTTCTAAAAATTTTACATCGTTTGCAGGGTCATAACTTCCAGGAGTGATTGATTCGCCTTTCTCGTTAGTCGTACCGGCAACATCTATAACGTGGATTAAAACGTCGGCTTGTCTTAAATCGTCAAGAAACTGGTTACCCATCCCTTTACCTTCATGCGCTCCAGGAACAAGGCCTGCTACATCAATCGCTTGCACGGGAACAAACCGGTAATCTTTCAAAATAAACCCGTTCCGAGGATTAGAAACTTTCCCAAAATCTTTTGCAGGATCAATAATTTTAACATAACCAACTCCCTCGTTAGGTTTAATAGTTGCGAACGGATAATTAGCAATTTCTACTTCTGCCAGCGTGGCTGCTTTAAAGAACGTACTTTTTCCGACATTTGCTTTTCCTACTATACCTACAATCATTTTAAATGTTAGATTTCAAGTTTGTTTTTAAGATTTATTGTTTTTTTAAGAAAATGTTCTATGTATGAACTCTAAACTCTTTAACAAGTTCTTCCAATTGTTCAGGGGTAGCTTCTTCACGGAACTTTCTTAAACCATTAAACAAATTCTTTTTTTGTTCATTTGCTTGTAATAGCTTCTCTCTTAGTTCAGGGTCAACTTGTAAGTAATTTTTTGCAGCATAGAATTGACTTAACGATTTCTCCACAAACCCTTCATGATTAACCATTAATTCATTTTCCAAAAATAAAATTGGTTTTCCGGGTGGTTCAATGTTACTTAAATCATCATACATGTTAAAACTAAAACCAATAGCAATTAGATTAGAGTCTGGCTTTTCATGGTCTGAGAATGGAACAAAAATATTAGTATTTTTTAATTTGTAATGAGTTATTGGCGGATTAAACATCATTTTTGAAGCTTCAATAACTGTAGGGATGCCTGACACTAAAGCACTAAATACCAAATATTGGTCTGTGTGTTCTTTCTTATTTAACAAACGTTTACCAAGCACAGTTAATTTAGCTGTTGGCACCGTAATTGGAGAAATGATAGAATTAACAATACCACATGCTAACATAACGTAAGGTCTACTTTTAACAGGTTGAATATCTAATTGAGAAATAATTTTTTCATAAGTGTTTTTAGTTTGTGTTTCAATATTTTTCATGGGATTTGGTAGCTTGTTTTTTAATTCTCTTAATTGGTAATCAAATTGCATAGAAAAGTTATCTCTCTTACCATTAGATAATAAATGCGCATTATTTGAACCGCAACTAATCCTAACACTGGCTCCTGCATTAAGATTACTAACAAATAGATACTTAAAATCTTCTTTATGGAATGTTTCAAACCTTTCTAAAGCAATGCCGTAACCTTTTCCAGTATTAAGGAAATATTGATTTTCTCCTAACTTCTCTTTTGAATTAATTAATTCTTTAAGTGTCATCTTAATTAAAAGATTGATAGAAAGTATATATAATTTATTGTTGTTTAAAAGTTATATTTTTTAAAGTAAGAGAAACCTATTTAAAACATAAAAGTATCCTTTAACAATAATGGAAGAGAGTGCAAGATTAGATGTTACAAGAGAAATAAAAGTTACTCCTAGGAATAAAAGTCAGAAATTACAAGAAGTAGCAGAAAATAAACAAATTTACAAATCATTACATAAAGCAGTAAAGATCATCTCTTTAGAAACCGATGTTCTTAAAGTTCTTGAAAAAGAGTTGAAACAATTAAAGTTACTTTTGGATAAATTTGGAGAAGTTTCTGGATCAAGAGCAACAACTAGAGATACTGAGTTGGGTGAAGCAGTTCTAATGCAAAGGATTGAGCAAGTTACTAAGACTCTTTTGATTGAACGAGATTTGGAACAGAAATTTGCAGTGGATTTAGATAAGATTTTATCAGTAATTGAAACAAAATTAAAACATGCTTTGACATTAACTTCATTAATTGATAATGAGAAAAAGTTTATTGAAGATGCTTTAAATGAGATTGATAATTATAAAATCAGGATTAAAGAAAAATTAAATTTAATTTTTAAACAAATCAAAGAGACGAGAACTAAACAGGGCGTGATTGAACTTCATAACACTATTTTTATTTTTTACAATCAAGAATTGTTACCTTTACGTGTTTTAGTATTAGAAGTTGAAAAGAAAATTGTCAAAATGAGTACTTCAAGTGAAAATGATTTACGGAAATATTTGTTTTATTATTTGGATTCTTTAGAAAAAGATTTATTAGTAATTTCTAATTCTACTATCCAAGGTTATACTGAACTGATTTTTGAAATGAGGCAAAAGATACTTTATTTAAAAAATTCTTTAGAACGTAAAACTACTATCAAGAAAATGTTCATTTCAGAAATTGAAAAACACATTTTTATTTATTTGGATAAGATAATTGCAAAATTAGAAACTGAACAAGAAAGTTGGGTAGTTAACGAAATAATGGCTAGTGTAATCAAACCGTTCATTTCAATTATTATTACTGCTAAAGATTTAAGATTATCAATTACTAGAACTTTATATTGGAACAAAAATAAAGAGAGTAAAATTCTTTTACGGTTATTAAAATTAATTTTTGTTCTTAACAAGAAAAAGAGAGTTAATATCATCTGGTTCAATTTTACTATTAACCATTTATCTGAATTGGGAAGGTTTTATCCTCACCTTAGAAAAGAGACAAAAATAATTATTTATCGAACTAAAAAGGAAAATGAATTTTTATTTTGATAAAATTTGGTGCATTGCTTTAATATGTTCTTGGAATAATAATTCCTCTTCAGGTAAAATGCCAACGTATTGTGCCAAAAGGTTTCCCCTGGCAAGATAATCTTGTCTTCCGGGCTTGAGGCTAGAAAAAATAAACGTTTTTTTACTTCTATTAATATTGTCAAGTACTAAGTTATCAGAAAATAACGGTAAGGTTTGAGCATCATTGTACCAGTAATGGAACACATAACTGTTTTGTTCGGTAATTATTTCCACTAAATCTCCACTATTCAGTTCTTGTTCAAGATTATTA
>CAZXEM010000014.1:0-20083 GCA_964639875.1 uncultured Methanosarcinales archaeon
GTTATTTAAATAAGAAGAAAGCACTTTTAATCTTTCTTCATTATCAGGAAAGTAATGAAGGACGCTTGTTAAATAAATAATATCAAAACATTTGTCTCTTACTAAAATGTTTTTGTTTCCCTCTTCTATGGGTGAGGGGATAAACGAAACTGGGCGTTCTCTTATTGCATCCCGGGTTTTCAAATAATTTTCCTCTGAAGAAAGATAAGACACATAAGAAACCATATCTTCTTTAGTTAAATTTCTAGCCAAAAAAGAACAGAGATAGGGCACTTCAACACCAAAAAAATCAAACGATTTGTGAATGATCTTATCAAAAAAACTTTTAGAAGTTTCTGACAAATTATCTCGAATACCTTGATAAGTTTGGACAGAGAATTGTCCTTGATCTTTTTTTCTCTCTTTCAAGTCATGTTTCATATCAAATTCTTCAGGCAGGTTAGTATTCTCTTTCCCAAAAAATTGAATGAATTCTTGATGTGTAAGATTGTCAATGGCTGATTTTTTCAGTTCCGAATAGAAACAAGCAATTAAAGAAATATCAAAACCAACATATTCCTCAGCACCTCTTAGTAACGATAAGAAAATATGATCACCGGAAGCAATTACACCTAAAACTTTTTTGCTGGAATAACTGATTAAAGGGGAATCAATTCCAGACAAATCTTCAGTAGAAAATGAATAAGCTTTAGTTAAATGAGAATGACCAGGATCAAAAGAAGTATGCTTCTCGATAATGTCATCTATTGTTAAACCCAATTCCATTAATTTACTATTGTATATATTATCTTGATCCATTTACACCACCCATAAATTTATTTATAACATAAGCCACACCATCACTTTCTAAAGGGGGACAAACATAATCCGCAATTTCTTTTAGTTCTCTCACAGCATTACCCATTGCTACTTTATATCCAATCTCAGAAAACATAGAGATATCATTATAACCATCCCCAACACCTAAGACTTTTTCTTTCTTTAGACCCAGGATACATCTTAACTCTCTTAATGCTGTTCCTTTATCTGTATCTTGATTTTGAACATCAACCCCAAGTTGATCTGAAGAAGGATAAGAATGTGCCCGTATGCCTTTCATTATGTCCAAACCAGCCAACAATTGATTAGCTTCTGCACGATTTAACCCCAGAACACTAATCCTCGATATTGAATAATGGTCTTTTATTTCTCCCAATCGATCTTCTCCCCCACTACAAATATAAGTTTTCCCAAACCCTATATCTTGGATAATGTCTAAGACTTTTAAAGACAATTCAGGATCAAGAGCCTGATCGTAGAGATGATCTCCCTGTGAATTGATTATCTTTGAACCATTTTCTGCCACATGCAATCCACTTAAACTTAGTCTATCAGAAAGATTCAAAGTATCTTTAATACTTCTTCCCGTACAAAGACTAACATCCACAGACACATTTTTTATTGCACTTTCAACTAGAGAAGAGACCACATTATCTCTAACTATAGTTCCATCAATATCTAATACAAGCAGCTTATACATTTTTAAATCCCATTATTAATTCTTTTAGTGAAGAGGATAAATAATCTAAAGTATCGGTAGCTCTTTCTAAACTGACTTGGTCCTCTATGGCAGGAATTTCGTTTAATAATCCATCAGTCACCCTAAGATACCTTTCTATTTTTACTGATTCAAAAACAAGATTGAAGTTTTCAAAAGGTCTCACTTTTAGATATTCAGTGATCACTTCATTGTTAATAGAATATGCAATATCAGCAATCCTAACTAAATCACTTAATCCAGTACCTCTTCTAACGTTTTCCCAATCGCAGATACAAACTACTTCCCCATTGTCGTCAACTTTAATATTATTGTAATAAGGATCACCATGCTCAACGGTTTTATACATTCTAACCAAAGCAGGTAATGATTGGAGAAAAGATTCAAATTCTGGACGTAAAGAATCTGTAAGAAGTTGTTCTTGGACCAGCCGATCAAAGTATGAGGTAGTATGTTTTTCTAATTGAGAAGAAGATATCTCTTCAAAAAAGTTTGTATTAGTTTGCTTTGTCTCATTCTCTTCGTGCCATAAAGCAAATTGACGAGCTAAATTACAACGCAAAGCAACACTATCATCAGAACAGAAATCTCCTTTATCTTCAATAGCTAAAACAATATAATTTTTGTGAGGGTGTTTTAAATATCCTAATAACTGTGGAGTTGGAAAAAAATTCTCGTTCGGAAGATATCTCTCATACACTTCTACTTCCCAAGGCACCTCTCCAGAATCATCAGTGGCAAATAATTTAACAACAGCACTTTCTTGGTTCTGTTCACCCGCTACTCTGTAGGCTCTTCCAGCCAGTCCAGATTTAAACTGTTTCACAGTTTTAATCTTAAAACCAACAATTTCTTCTATTACTTTTAACATTTTTTTTAACCAAAAATTAAATCATTTGTCTAAATGCTTCCCAATCCATACAGTGTCGATCTGCCCCGTAACTAAACAGACGAATGTTTGATTTAGCAAAAATCTTTTGATGTTCTCTCGAAACTGATAACAAATAGTCCACGGAAGGTCTTTTCATACTATTTTTTAAAAAACTGTAAGGAGAATGATAATAAACGTTCATTGTTGGCACGACACCTTTACTAACCATATCCCACATGAATCTGATCAAGTCTTCCTTTCGATCAAGACCTTGAATGATTGATACATAGGTCTGTCTGGGAAAATGTTTAGTTGCAGTTACAAGTGCTTTAACAAAATTATCATGACCATAATATTTTTCTTTTCCGGGACACAAATTCTTAAAGACTTCAGGATTCGCTGCTTCTATAGCAAAACTTATTCTTGTGGCACCCGCATCTTTTAGTTTCTTAATTAAGCTTAAATCTTTTGGAGGAAAACTAGTAACAATTAAGTCCAGGTGTGGAGGAGAAACTTCCTTTGCAGCAGCAACAATCTTAATAATCGTATTAAACCCTTCATCAAAATCTGGGGAAGTGCTCCCAACAAAATAAACCTGATTTATTTCTGTATCATGTTTTAGGAAAGATTGAATCAACTTCTGGACCATTTCTGGCGTGACAAAATCTCGGTCGTCTTTGATTTTTCTTGTTCGCTGAAAACCACAGAATTTACAAGGTACGCCTTCATTGAAAAAGAAACATTCTTTGCCGATAAAAACATTCATAGAGTGTGGGGTAGTCATAAACCCAATATCCTCAGCAATAACATTTTCCGTCAATTTTTCTTGAAGCCAAGGATACTTTTTCGGAAAAGTTACGGTGGTGATTTTTTCATCACCTTTGCTGATAAAAAAACCTTGATTGTCAGCATCCAACATCCAGGGACTACTCTCATCAATATTTATTGCACAAACAGTATTTTGTTTCAGAACCATATGATGTGGATAGTTAACACGAAAAGTGTTATCTTTAGAATAATGATAAGGACTTCCCTGATATTTATCATCAAAATAATTAAAGAAACTAGGACCAAGTCTTAGTCCTTCTGCTAATAGATGAATCTTCAGATATGCTGGGTTATTTATGTTTAATTTCATTTTTTCGACCTCATTATTTTTTTAACTTGCCAAACTAAGATAATTTTAACTACCAAAATAAAATCTTTCAAAGAATATTTTTCTCTGAATATTGAAATAGGCCAGTCAAATATCTTAACACCTTCATTCAAGAAAATGTATATCGCCGTCCCCAGTTTTCTTTTAAACTTGAATCTCTTATTTGGGACAAGCAAGTACAGTTTATGAAAATCAACAAGTAGACTGAATAAAAAAATGACCAGATAATACGCTTTAAAACCAAAGATGATACTAGGTACAAGCAACGCGTAGAATGAAATGAATGACAATAAAGGAAAATCAAGGTAAAAAGTTAGATAAGGGATATTAGATTTTCCGGATTTAGCATAATTTGCTAGAAGCCGGTGAGTCCCTCTGCATTGATAAATAATCTTTTTTAACAGTCCAGTGAAAGAAAGTTCCGCGTCATGGTTTATAGATATCTTGTTACTGTGTAAAAACTTATATCCTTTATCCATCAAGACCAGTTGCAAGAAAGTATCCTCTGCAGCAACTTTATTGAAATCAATAGAGAAATGATTTTTTTTAATGATTTCCTTCTTAACACAGAAAATACAGGAGGAGATGGTAGTAAAATTATTATGAGTTATAATAAAATCGCTTTCATCTTTTTTTCTATAGACTGACCTAACTACGTCCCTTATTCTGTTATAATCATTTTTGCTTGTAGAAATATATTTACCTGTGATGCCATCAATACTGTTATATTTCTCCAAAAGAGAGTCATAAACCTTAAAAATATTATGGTTTAACGTAATGTGACTATCAAGAAAAACCAGATACTTTCCTTCTGCATTGGAAACTCCAAGATTCCTACAGAATGATATTCCCCTATTCTTTTTTAAACTAATAAGTTTTAATTTCTTAGAAGAAAAAGTTTGAATGATTTTATTTGTTTTGTCAGAACTATTATCATCTATTATAACTATTTCAACATCTTCTCTTTCTTTAATGTAAAATAAAATATTTCTAATAGTCTTACCAATAAATTTCTCTTCATTATGAGAACAAATAATAAGCGAATATTTCATCATGTTTTACTGTTGCTATTCAATAGTACTTAATTGTTTTGGTAAGATTAGCTAAATTTAATGTTCTATCTCATTATTTACTTAACTTAGTTCCCGATAAGACAAAAACTTGCTTCACTACCTTCGATTGTTACACACCTTGGGATAAACCTTAGAAAATCGAACGATTTTAAAACGAAAAAAGGGGAGGTTTGTTAATTACCTACAAGCAATTCTTCCGCCATCTAAGTCATATTCCATCCTCAGCCAATCAAAGTTAAAATCATTTGCCTTACTGCAAAATTCTGCTGGCTGCAAATCATACTCCACGCCAAATACTGCTTTGCCTTTTTCAATAAATGGTAAAAGAGTTTCACACTCATCATATTCAAAACATTGCTCATTCAAAGCAAAATCAAAATAATTAACTAATTCAGGGATTTGGTCTAAATCATTTTTCAGGCCTACTGTTAATCCCCTTTTATGTGCTTCTTCTGCAAACCATTTATTATAATTCAATTGATCTTGAGATGTTAAAGAAAAGCCATTATCATTCAAATAACCATCAACATTATCAGGTTCTACACCATTACACCCTTTTTCAACTGCCAAATCCAATCTTGCTTCCATTATGGGTACAAGCAAATCTATTTTTGAAATGTCCAGCCATTTCTCATCTTCCCATCCTTCTAAAGTGTTTCCAAGAACCTCGTTTGGAAAATCATCCTTATCAATTCTCCAATTTTCATAACTTCCTGCACTGAAATAGCAAATAACTTTAATTCCTTTATTTTGTAAAGATTTAATTGCTTCTTTTGAATTATCAAACAAATCAATATCATACATATCAACATTATATTTAGTATTCAAAGTTCCTTTTAATTGCCATTGCCAGGACGTATTTGGCTTTGGTTTCCACCATTCAGTTTTTTCTAAACTTACATTACTTTCAACGATTGCTACTTCTTCAAATATATTTTCTTCTGCCAATGTTTCTCCTTGAGGTGCTTCTTCCTTTTCAACACTATCGTTCATTGAAACTGTTTGTTCTTCTTCAGAAATATCTTCTTGTGATTCTATTTGGTCTATTGAAGACAAGTCTGTTTCATTAACACATCCCACTAACAGTAGCATCCCACATAGCAGCAATATTAATAAGCATTTTTTAATTTCCATTTTATTTTACTTATCTTAAAAAATATTCAAATATTTAAATCATTCTCTTTACAAAATCGAACTCATTTTAATCTCTTAACTGAAAAATAACTTAACATCGTTAAGTTTAATATTCTTAAAAAAAAGAAAAAAATTAATTCTTTACCCAAGCCAGTACTGGTTTGATTAAGAATATTAGAAATGCAATTACATACCAATACCAAGCAAAAGATGTTACACCAACCCAATACTTAGCAATTAGAAACGTAAAAGCCAACATTGCCATTTCATCTGATGCCACATCTACTAAAGTGAACTTCTTTTTCTTATAATTCAATAAATTCATAATTCCCATTTTTATTTACCTCTCCTTTTACTTTTGAATACTTATTTTTTAAAATAAGCTTTATATATTGGTTTTATTCCTGTTCCTAGAAAAATTATTCCATACCAATACCAATCTAAACTAAGTAATGGTGTCCAAAGTTTTGCTACCATTAAAATAAATGCAGCAACACTAAATTTTATTAACGCTACATCTGCCCAATCTAATTGTTTTATTTTTTTGTTCCAGAACGTTATTAATCCCATTTTATTTCACCTCTTTTTATACAACTTAATTAATATTTAATTATTTATAAAATGTTCCATGCCTGCAGGGGGTAACCAGGGGAGACTTAACAAACATTATTTTAACTAAAACCTTAGTATAATCAAGGAACTAATTCTTTTATAATTCTAAATGAACCAAACTTGCCAAGGTGAGGTCCTTTCCCTTTTGGACCATGACAATCAGAACCATACGTTACAAAAAGATGTAACTTTTCCGCCATCTTTCTAAAATAATTATTAATTTTGTCCTCTGAATCGTCTTTTTTATTACCCTCACTATAATAATAAAGTTCTATTCCGTTAAGGCCATGTTTAACTAAATCTTTAACAAATTTGTAAGGAGTAAAATCTGAAGTTACTGAGAACCATTCTTTTTCCGGTTTTTCCCATTCTTTAACCATACCACATTTATAACCTTTTGATAAACCTGGATGAGCTAACACAGCTTTTCCTCCCGCATTACGAACCGCATTTATTGCTTCATAAAATGTAGGTTTAGTTTCTTTTCCTTGAAATAAAAACTGATATTCGTCTTTAAATTCTCCAGAAGGCTTTCTATCCCCAGTAAATGCAAGTTCCACATCTTTTGTCCTAATTGCAAAATATTCTAGAAGATAATATACAATGTCCATTCTTGATAAAAAGGGAGTAGGATTAGAGTAATTATCTTTTTTGTTTCTCCATTCAATTATTTCTTTAACAGATATCGGTTTAACATTCTGTAATTGATACTTCTTTTTTTTGTTTTCACTTTTAAAATTTGCAAGACTAATATAAGAATTGAAAGCATTAACATAAGAATTAAAAGATTTTAACCTGGAATTACTTCTTTGATTAACAAATGGTTGAATCTTTTTTAAATTAACATTTAAACCCAACAATTCAATATCTTCAACTTTAATTTTCCCAAGAGTATATTCAGCATCAATTTCTATCCCAGGAATAACTTTCATCCCCAGTTCTTTAGCTCTTTTCATTGCTTCTTTAACACCATAAGTAGTATCATGATCAGTTAATGCTATTATGTCAATCCCTCTTTTTTTAGCTTCTTCAACAACTTCAGAAGGAGTCCAAGCACCATCAGATGCTTTTGAATGTAAATGTGTGTCCATGATAACTTTCTTCAAACTAAGTTCCAGTCCTGCAACCCATTTTATTAAAATATTAACATTTTCCTCAATCTCAGAAGCAATAGCATTTATTTTAGATTCTTCAGCCACTGCTTTTTCTTTCAAACCAGATTTTTCTGTACGCTCTTTGATTGTAATTTCTTTGACTAATTTTTTTAATTTATCACGAAAATCTCCAGTATAAAAAGAAAAAGATTTTAATAACTGTCCAGTTTCAACTTCTAATTCTTCTTCTAACTGAGCTAAATTGGGATGTTTCTTAAGTTCTTTAATAACTTCCTCTGCAGCTCTTTCCCCTTTTCCCTCACATCTAGAAACATATCTTAGTGCTCTTCTTGCTTTACGAGATGCTTTCTTTTCAATTTTAGTTTCTTTCTTTTTCTCGATTTCTTCAAGATTATTCTTTAAAATATTTAGAAATTTGTATTCTGCTGCGAACCAAGCAATTGCTTTTTTTAGGTCATTCTCTTTAGTCATAAGTTAAATATTAATTAAATATTATTTAAATTTGTCTATTAATAAGATAAAAACAAGAAAAAATAAGAATTATAAGGTTTTGACTTCTTTCTGGAAGTCTTTAGCTGATTTCTTAAGGTTCTTTAAAGCATTTTTCAATGCTTTTCTAGGTTCAACACCTTTTGTTTCAATTTGAAACTTTGGTATACCAACTAAAGGATGATCAATCTTATAAGCAGCAAGTTCAACACCTTTAAGACCCCTTAATTCTTCTTTAAGTGCATTACAAAAAGTGTGCGTTTCTCCTTTCAATTCAAAAACTAGCTTAGTTTTAGTTTCTTCTATAACAGTAAATTCCATATTTAAATCTATATTCTAGAGTTTATTTATAAAGATTTCGTTGAGAAGTAGATATTTAGTTGGTTGATTAATCTATTAAATATTTAACCCATCTGTTGAATATCTATAACATCAACTTCTCGATTAAGTTTCCTTTTGTATTCTATTAATTGTTTTTTTGGCATTACTTTGATTTTTATGCCTAAAAATTCTTTTTTCTCAGATTTTGAATAATCTATTTTTTCTGAAACCCAAACATTATTTTCATGGTCAAATCTTTTTGTATTATCAGAATTACCAATTTCAATGTTTTGATTAGAATGATTCATTTTAACATATTCACAATCCCAATGATCATCTTTGTAAACTTTAGGGCCCCAAATAGTAAAAGATTTTACTAAGACACATACTTTTTGAAAATCTGCACCAGCAACATACATATCAATATCAACTAATTCTCTAGTTGCACCGTGTGTTTTAGCAGCAAGTCCACCAACAATTTGGTAAGAGATGTTATTTTCATTAAGTAATGTAATTATCCAATTCAAAGCTGCTTTAGTATCTTTCATACAAATAAAATACAAAAGAACTTATAAAAAACTTTCTAAGAAGTCCAAGAGATTCATTGCTTTAAACCTGTATACAAGCGAAAGATTTAAATCATTAAATTTATCACTACTGAATAAATGTCTCGTCCAACTAAAGAATACCAAACTTATAAGGTCCTGGAACATTGGAAACCAGAAGATGAAATCATTTTAGTTAAAGAGTTAACCGATAAAAATAACCCATTATCATGCTTATTCTGCCATTTATATGAGAAAACAAAAGAAGCTTACAAGAAGTATCCAAAACGTAAAGATGGTAATGATGCTTTTGTCCATCCACTAAATTTAGTTCTAGATTTAAAGAAAGCTAACATTACTGACCATGTTACCCTTTCCATTGCATTAATTCATGATTATGTTGAAGAAGAAGTCGACTATTATAAAAAAGTAAACAAGATTAAAAAGGATGAGAAAGGAATTAAAATTCTTGACAATTATGAATCAGAGATTTTTCAGGAGTTTAAAAATGATTTAAAAGAATTCTGTAAAGATAACCAAATTTGTCTAGAAAATGTTAACGAAATTATCAGCACCCTTAAACTTCTTACCAGGCACAAAAGACACTTTTATTACAAATCAGTATCTTCAATTTTCGGTTGTAAAAATGAGATTATTAAAGAACGAGCAATCCAAGTTAAACTTGCTGATAGAATTCATAATATTCAACAATTGAAATCTTTTTCAGATCATGGGAAAAATTATCAATGTTTCAAAAATTTGTTTATTCTTAATAACACTAAAAACTATTTAATATTTAAGTATGGAAAAGATAGTGATCCAGATAAAGGAATTCATCCAACAGAGAAATTGTTTAAGAAATGTTGTAAAGCAACTTATGATGCATTTCTAGGGGTTTGTAATAACACAAAGCAAAGAGGCATTGAAGAAATTGAATCAATGTTACATTTAGCATTCAGAAAGTTTGTTTCTGAGAAACATGGCCTTTGGGAAGTAACTACTGTTGATGAAACAGATACTCATCCAATGAAATTGTTTGAAGGCATTGTTCGTAAATATGATGCCCGTTTACATCAAGAATGGGAAAAGTATGGTGATATGGAAAATAATCAAATGATTTATTGTAAAAAATTCTTTGCTGACCACCATTTTACGGACGAACAATTGAAAGAAATTATTGATTATAAAGATGCATACGCTTTGAAAGAAGTTGTTGCAAGATTATTATATAAAAAGAATTATGTTATCAAGAATTTTGGGTGTAATGAATTATGTACAAGGGGTATGATTTGTCAGAATTCTAATTGATTAATTAAAAACTTTCAGATAATTATTCCAAATTTGTTCAGCAACTTCTTCAACAGAAATCCCTTTAATCTCAGCAATTTTCTTTACAGTTTCTAAAACATAAGCGGGTTCGTTTCTTTCACCTTTGAAAGGGCCTTGCCAAGGTGCATCTGTTTCTGTTAATATTTTTTCAATTGGAATTTTCTTAATCATAGTGTTAAAGTTTCCAGTCCTTACTGTTGATGGCGGAACAGAAAAATAATAACCGAGTTCAATTGCTCGACTAATTAAAGATTTCCTTCCTCCAAAACAGTGTAATAATACGGGAACTTTATCCTGAATCTCTTCTTCCAAAATATTAATACAATCTTCTTCTGCTGCCCAGGTATGAATCACTACTGGCTTTTTTATTTTAACTGCTAATCGAAGAACTTTTCTAAAAACATCTTGCTGTTCTTGATGATGATCCTTATCCCAATAATAATCTAACCCGATTTCGCCAATAGCCAGGATTTTATCTTTATTTTCTTCAATAAATTTGAATTCTTTATCTAAATCTACATTACCTTCCGATTTAACAATTCCCGTTTCTCCTTCAGACAATCCTAAAGCGTCTATTGGATGTAATCCTAAAGAAACTTTGATTATCGGATCAATATTAGCCATTTCCAAGACTTGTTTGTTCGCTAACGGATTAGTTCCAGAGACCATAATTGCTTTAACTCCCGCTTCTTTAGCTTTCTTAAGAACATTATCTAGATCATTTACTAACAGTTCTTGGTTCAAATGACAATGTACATCTACTAGTTTCATAATCACTTGATTTTATTGGTTTAATTTAAAGTTTTCTAAAACAAACACTTTTAAACAGAAAAATAATTAAATATGATTGATTCTTAGAATAAAGGTGAACGGGTAAAATAATTTACCTTTTATGATTATGACTTCTCCAAGAAAGGTGTTTGAGGAAATAGAACTCTGGAAACCCTCGGATGAGGTTACAATAAATCATTTGCTGAACTATAGCCCGCCAAAAAATGAATTTCTTATGGTTCTATATCACTTAGTTAAAGCTGAGAACTTTCCTGACAGAAAAGATGGCAAACCACAATTAGTCCATCCGATTAATACAGCTACTTATTTACAGAGAGCAAAAGCAGACTTTCTTGGCGTTGCTGCAGGATTACTTCATGATTGTTTGGAAGATAAAGTTGACATGGTCTTAGGTTCTTCTCAGATTGATGACGTGGATCAATTGGAGGTTGACTTGGCCACTGAACTTGAAAATATGTTGTCTATTGAATGTAGGTTGTTAGGTCTTCCTTCAACTTATCCAAAATCTTTAATTGAGACTACAGAACTTCTTACCAGACATAAAAGACACAAATATTATCGTTCTCTTGGAGAGATGTTTTCTTCTGATAATCCTACTGTGCAAGAAAGGGCAATTAGAGTTAAACTTGCTGATCGGATGCATAATATTCAATGCCTCTCTGCATTTAATGAGGAAGAACAGATTTACCAAGCTTTTAAGAATTTGTTTATTCTCAATAATACTAAGAGTTATTTGGTGGAAACTAATCAAGTTACCACTGCTGATTTGATTCTGACAAAAAAGAAGAATACTACTGAAAAACTTTTTCGGAAATGTTTGAAAGCGACTTATGATGCCTTTCTTTCCATCTCTAATGATGCTTTAGATAAAGGCATTAAACCCATTGAGCCGTATATTCAAGTTTTTTACCACAAATATGAACATCAAACAAAAAAAATGAAACAGATTTCTGATTGGGATAATAAAGAAGCCCACCCTTTGAAATTATTTGATGGTATTGTAAAAAAGTATGATGCTCGATTGCATAAAGAAACTGCTGAATTTAATCGGAGACAACAAAGAGAAGCTAAATTTTGTGGTGAATTATTTTCTGATTTCAAATTTACTCCTGAACAGCTGGGAGCGATTGTTGATTATAAAGATGCTTATCTTATGAAAGAAGTTGTTGGTAAGTTTTATGATGAAAAATATTTTGTCAAAAACTTTGGTTGTGGAAAATTGTGTTCCAGAAATAGAATTTGTGTTAGTCAATGATATTTCATTGCTTCAAGTAATATTGGAACCCATCCATTTCCTTCTATAGCTGTCCTCACTTTTTGAAGCTGTTCTTCACCTTCAGCCACTACTAATCTCGCACTATATTGAGGGTTTGGTAAGTCTCTTATGCATTTACTAAAACTGGAACATGCAATATCTTGATTATTATGATTTATTCTAAATTTACCTCTTCTTGAATTTGCCATTTTTGAAATAAAAAGAACACAACTTTTTTTCCCAGGATTATAATATCTTTCAATTTCTTGCATGGTTGGGGCCCTATTTGTTCTAAATATACCTTCTCTCCATAACGCATACAAAATATAATCCTCTTTTGGTAAACTATCAGGATGGCCGTCTAATTGTGAAGTCAAAAAGTTTGCTAAAGGCAGAGCCATTCCATGTTGTATTGAATCAAATCTGACTAAACATTCTTGACCAACATAATTTGCTCCGTTAACAACATAAATGCTTTGGTTATCAAAAACGCTCGTTGCTCCCTGATTTTTAGTTGCATTTTCTATATAACACTTTTCTACTCTTCCACATAATTGTCTAGGGTCCATTTATTGTTAATTTCAAAGTGGTCATTTAAATGTTTCTAAATTAACAAGAAAGCCTTACCAGTAAACTATATTCTCAAGGATATAATTGATCCAGTAAAAAAACAGGAAGTTAAGTACTATTTCTTTTTATGTTAGTTGCTATTACAATTATGGTTTTGTGTGTTTATAGCGAGATTAATAAAAATGAAAATAATCTGGTTTACATTAAAACGCGTTTTTGATCTTTCTTTTCTTTATAAGAATAAGGAACGTAAATTTTCTCTTTAGTTTTTGGATTTAGTTCTGTATAATACATAGACGTGGAGATTGTCATTGGAGTAGGAGTAAAGATTTGCACACTTACATTTTTTAAATTTTTAATCTCTTCAGATAATTCTTGAGCTTCTTTCATAGAACTTCCAGGATGAGCAGTGATAAAATAATATGATAATTGCTTACCTGTGTTTAGATTGTTGAAAAATTCTAAAAACTCATTAAAGTTTCCATAATCTTTATTCATTAACTTCAACACGTTCTTGTTAAGATGTTCAGGAGCAATTCTTAACGTATCATAAATATGATGTTCTGCAACTTCTCGAATATATTTATTTGGGGCTAAATCATAACGTACCCCGCTTCTGATATAAACATTCTTAATTCCGAAGATGGTTCTAGATTTTTTTAATAGCTCTAATAACTTAGTATGACTTTTGTCTAACTGTTTACAATTAATACAATCTTTTCGACATTTATCTCTTAATGAACAATCCATCCCATACATATTAGCGGAAGGACCCCCCAAGTCATCAACATTTCCTTTAAAGTAAGTCATTTTATTAAATTTTTTAATTTCTTTCAGAATTGATTGTTCTGAACGAGAAATAATTTTATCACCCTGAATTAAATTTAATGCACAAAAATTACAATTACCAATACAACCACGATGAGTAACTACACTAAATTCAAACCCACGCAAATGTTTTGAATCACTCGGAATTTGTCTTGTATATTCTAATTCATAATATTCATCTAAATCTTCCGTATTATATTTTGGAGATTTGTATTGCAAAATGTAACGTTGACCAGTTTTCTGTGCCAAATTAGTATAATTGTTAATCATCGATTGCATTTCAGAAAATTTTTCTTTACTTTCAATAACTTCTTCCTCAGTAGGCAACTCTTTGAAATTATCTGGAAGTTCTTTACTAATTAAACAGGTTCCTTTTATGTTGAATAAATCTTTACTTTCTTTGATTCTTTGAGATATTTCTAAAATTTGTTTTTCTCCGTTACCGTAAACTAATAAGTCTGCCCTACTATCCAACAAAACAGATTTTCTTAACCGGTTCTGCCAATAATCATAATGTACAAACCTTCTCAAAGAAGCTTCTGTTCCACCAATAATCATTAAAGAATCTTTAAAATTTTTTCGTACCCAATTACAATATACTGTTACTGCTCTGTCTGGAACACTTTCATCATAATCTGAATGTTCATCATCCTCACGATTTTTTTTTAGGGGAGTATAATTTCTAACCATAGAATCAATCGCACCAGAACTTATCCCAAAAAATAGTTTTGGTTTTCCTAAACTTTTAATTTCTTCTTCTTTAGTTGGTTTTTCAATTATCCCAACAGTATACCCATTCTTTTCAAGGAGCCTTTTCAGTATTGCTACCCCACACAGTGGATGGTCAAAGTATACTTCTCCTATAATTAAGATGATATCATATTGCATTTTATATCAAATGTTGAGCTATTTTTTAAAGTTGATTGAGATTATCGTTGATTTGAGAAAAAAATGAGAATTCTGATTTATTCCGGATAAATTTATAAACTACCTATATTCTAGAGTATATAATGGATTCAGTAAGAAAACGTGGAAGTTAAGTATTATTATTTCTGATTAATTAGTTACCCAAAATAAAGGTGTAAGTGCTTTATTTGGATCCTAAAAAAGCTTTTCATGCTTTTTTATGATTATTATTTTAAGTTTGTGAGGTTATTAATATGAATGTTAAAGATTTTCAATGGAAAAAGAATATTACAGTTAAGGAATTAGCTGAAGGTTATCAGCAGATTGGGTTTCAAAGTATCGAACTAGCAAAAGCAGCAGACGTTTTTGTAAAAATGAAAAAGAATTCTGCGAAAGTTTTCTTAACCTTTACATCTAATATGGTTACTTCTGGATTACGTGGCTTTTTTGCACAATTAATCAGATTAAGAATCGCAGATGTAATCGTAACTACCGTTGGTGGATTAGAAGAAGATATCATGAAAGCTAATGGAGAAAAATTTTCTGTAGGCAGATTTGAAGCGGATGACGTTGAGTTACATGAACAAGGAGTTAACCGAGTAGGAAATCTTTTTGTAAAAAATGAAAGTTATATGAATTTTGAAGATTGGATTACTCCTGTACTACATGAACTTTATCAGAAACAAAAACGATGGGCAGTTTCAGATTTATTACGAGAAATTGGTTTAAAGTTAAACGACGAAAATTCTATTTTGTATCAAGCAGCAAAGAATGATGTGAAAATTTTCTGTCCGGCAATTACTGACGGTGCGTTTGGATTTCATTTATACTTATTCCAACAGAAACACTCTGATTTTATTGTTGATGTAGTAAAAGATTTTGGAAATATTTTGTTTGTAACTAGCCATGATGAAAAGAAAGCAGTGATTGCTCTTGGCGGCAGTATAAGTAAACATCATGCAATCTTATGTACTTTACTTAACGGTGGTGCAGATTATGCTGTTTATATGACTACTGCACATAAGACAAGTGGAAGCATGTCAGGTGCAACTACAAACGAAGCAAAGTCTTGGGGGAAAGTTAAAGACAATTCTGACATTGCTACAGTTATCGGTGACGTAACGATTATGTTTCCAATTGCAATGATTAAAGCCCTGGAAGAATTAGATGAGGAGGGGTTGTTAGGATGATTGAACCGGTAACTAGTTTGGATGAGAAAATAGAACGATTAAAGAGAAACAAATCAGTCTTACCTCAAAGTTTTATCCCAAATATGTTTTTAGCTCATCTTAAAGGATTAGAAAATTTTGCAGGTAAGAAAGTTTTAGAAATTGGTGGAAGAGAAAAACTTAATTTGGCAAGCTTCTTTTCCAATCAGAATACTGATTATACAAATATTAGATTAGAAGGAAACAGTTCAGAACCAAACCAAGTGATTGTTGGAAATTTCATGAATTACCCATTAGATAATTACGATTTGATAATTTCTTCAGGCGTGTTTGAACCAGGAGCAATTGATAAAATGGCAGGCGTTATTTTTCGTGATCAGTTACCTTTACCTAACGATTATTATTTAGCAAGATTAAATACTTTAACAAATCCTGGTGGGCTTAATATTCACGCAACCTCTTCTGATAATTGTATTTTTAGTAATAAAGAGATAAATAGAAGCGGTTTTGGTTTACAATACAGAAATGGACCGTTCTTTAATTTTTATAGTGAAAAACTTGCTTATGGTGACTTTTCAGAATTAGTTGTAATGAGGAAATCAGAATGAATAACCCTAAATTCCTAATCTCCAGAAGTAAAGTACTCGAACAATACAATAAAGTAAATGCTCTAGCAGATTTTGTTTCCTATAGTTCCAAAACAAATCAAACTGTTACGAAGATTCTAGAAAAAGAAGTAGATTGCATGTTCTCAGTTCATTCTGTTAATGAATTGAAACATAACCAAGATTTATCGAGAGTAATATTCCTTGCTCAGGGTTGGAATGAGGAAGAAATAAAAAGTTTACTTGAAAAGAAGATTAGTTGGTTTGTTGTTGATAACGAATCTGATTTAGATATGCTATTAAATTATTTAGAAAAGAACGATACAAAAATTAATTTATTATTAAGATTAAAACTAAAAGAATTATCTGTAAGAACAGAAAGATATTTTGTTTTCGGGATGACTTCTGAGGTTATTAACAAAAGAATCCGAGAATTAAGAAACAATTCTAACATTAATCAGTTAGGAATCCATTTCCACCGAAAAACACAGAACATGGCTGAATGGAAATTACAATATGAATTGTCAAATATTATTGATAAAGATATTTTAGAGATGATTGATTTAGTTAATATTGGTGGTGGTCTTCCAAGTGAGTATGCAAACACTAATGTAAAAGTTTTAGCGGGAATTTTTGCTAGAATTACAGAACTAAAACAATGGCTAAACCAAAAAGAAATTCAGTTAATGATTGAACCAGGAAGATTTATTGCTGCTCCTGCTGGAAAATTAATTACCCAAATTATTTCTATCCATGAAAATAATGTTATTGTAAACGCCTCTGTGTATAATGCAAATATGGACGCAGTAATTGTTCCTGTTAAGTTGCTTGTAGATGGAGAATTAAGTAAGGAAGAAGCAAATTCTCAACCATTTGTAATTAAAGGAGTGACTCCTTGTTCGATGGATTTATTTCGTTATCGAGTTTATTTAAACAATCCAAAAGTCGGCGATCAATTAGTTTTCATTAACGCTGGCGCGTATAATTTTACAACTAACTTTTGTGATTTAGAAGAGATTGAAACGGAGGTAGTAGAATGAGTTATTGGATGAACCTCCCTCAAGAGTACCAAACAGGAAAATTTGTAATCTTACCTATTGTGTATGAGAAAGATTTGACTTTCGGAACTGGAACCATTAATGGCCCAGCTGAAATAATCAAAGCAAGTAAACATTTAGAATATTATGACGAACAGTTTGATTGCGAACCTTTCGAGAAAGGAATTGAATTACTAGAACCGATTAAAGCTGATGAACCAGAAGAGATGGTTGAAAAAGTTTCTAAAGAAATTAAAAAACATAAAGATAAGTTTGTAATTAGTTTAGGTGGTGATCATTCTGTAACAATTGGATTAGTAAAAGCACAAGAACAATTCCATAAAGAGTTCTCGGTAATAATTCTAGATGCACATGCCGACTTTAGAGATTCTTGGAATGGTTCAAATTTAAACCACGCTTGTACAGCAAAACAAGTTTCTAAAAAACATGATTTAGCTTTACTTGGAATTAGATCTATGGATATCGATGAAAAGAAAGAGATTGAAAAAACAGCAAATGTACATTTACTGAAAGCATACGATTTCAATTTAACCAAACTAAAAGAATTACTTCCAAAACTTAATGATAAAGTTTACCTTTCAATTGACGTTGACGTTTTTGATCCTAATTTTATAAGAAATACAGGAACGCCAGAACCTGGCGGATTTACTTGGAATCAAGTTATTGCAATTCTCAAAGTAATCTTTAAAGAGAAAGAAGTAATCGCAGCAGATATTGTTGAATTCTCACCAAAAGAAAATTTTCAGGCAGAAGCTTATTCTTTAGCTAAATTAGTTTACAAAATTATGGCCATGAAATTAATACAATGAATCTAATTTCTTTAATGATTACACTTTTGCTTCTGTTTTAAACAGTAACTCTTAAAAACCTATATTAATTCCTTCTTAAGATGATAAAAGAGGTACTAATAATAATCATCTCACTGCTAGGATTTCTGTTAGGGGTAATTTTGTCCTATATTGCACCTGAAGAACTTAAACCAGGAAAAAAGTATTTTATTTTCATGAAAGAATCTTTATTTTATTTAACCTTAGCTTATTCACTATTCCTGTTCATTTACTTCCAAAACTTTTACTTTACTTTAATTCCAATAATTTATTTTCCGTTACATTTATTTTTTATTAAAAAACAAAGAAAATATCTTCAAACAATTTCTAATTACATATTTTTTATTATCATCTACATTACTTTTACAACATTAATTCCAGAAAATAATATTTTAATTATCCTGCCAGTATTAATCTTCCTCTATGGTTTACCAGCAGGAACATTGTTCAGGAAATTTAACTATGACATCTAAAGATTTAGAAGAAACAATTAAAGAAAAAGTATCACCGTTACTAGAAGAATCAATGGAAAAACATTGGGGAATAACTATTCCTCAGATTGAATCTGACATTTCTGATAAACTTAAAAGTCCACAATTAAATGTTTATGTGCCCGCAAATTATAATTTTTCAAAAGCTAAAAAGTTTTTTAAGAAAGAGTTCTTTAAGAAAGAAATTAAGTTACATCAAGGTAACATTTCTGAACTGTCAAAATTTTTAGGTATTGACCGGCGAAGTATTCATCGAACAATTAAAGAGTTGAACATTGACGTTGATAAGTTACGTGGTGATATTAAGTCTAAAGAAGAATATAAACAAGATGCAGTTGATAAAGCTATTAGATCTACGCTTGACCAGTATAAAGAAATTATTCAACCGCAAAAGATGGAAAAAATGTATCAAGAAGTTTCGTCACTTTCTAGAAATATAGCTAAATTCTTACCATTGGAAGAACTTTCTTGGAAAGATGCTGAACGAGAATTTGAAAGACAATTTTTCACGCAAACTCTTAAAGATAATGATTGGAACGTTGCTAAAACTGCGAAGAAAATTGAAATTCGAACAGAAACGTTACATCGGAAAATCAAGAAGTTAGCGATCCACGAGTAAAATATTTCTTAAAATTTAGAAACTTTAGAAAAAAAACGATGATTTTTTTTAAGTTTCTTCTTAAAATTCAGAAACTTTTAAATAATCCCATTCTAAAATTAGTGGCATAATACTTATGAGGTTATCAAAATGAAAGAAATAAAATTAGGTCCGCCAGAAAGTGTAATTAAAATTAATGATAATGTTTGGGAATTACCAACATCATACAAAGAAGGAATGAACGTTCCAGGTAGAGTTTTTGCTAACAAGCTATTACTTGATTCCATGGACCAAGGAGTTTTTAACCAGTTAGCTAACGTAGCTTCTCTTCCAGGAATACAAAAATATTCATGTTGTATGCCGGACGGCCATTGGGGGTACGGATTTCCAATTGGTGGTGTTGCCGCTTTTGATCCAGAACAGGGAGGAGTAATATCACCAGGAGGAGTTGGGTTCGATATTAATTGTGGTGTACGGTTAATTACAACAAACTTAACAGTGGATCAAGTTAAACCGAAAATTAAAGAATTAGTAGATACACTTTTTAAGAAAGTTCCAGCAGGTGTAGGTTGTACAGGATTTGTAAAGTTAACTAAAGACGAATTTAAAAATGTTTTAACCAAAGGTTCAAAATGGTGTTTAGAAAACGGTTACGCAACTGCAAATGATGTTGCTAACACTGAAAGTAATGGCCAACTTCCAGGGGCAGATGCAAAAGATGTTTCTGAAAAAGCTATTAAACGTGGGTATGATCAAGTTGGAACTTTAGGAAGTGGAAACCATTTCTTAGAAATTCAAGTTG
>CAZXEM010000015.1:0-19548 GCA_964639875.1 uncultured Methanosarcinales archaeon
TATAACCAGCAATCATTAGAGCAATAATTAGACTAATTGCATCGAATACTAAATCCCAACCTTGAAACCATGCTGGTGTGTAAAACAATTGAAACATTTACTTTCAAACCCCCATTTACTTTATAGTAACAAATAGGAGTGCCCATTTAAAAAACTTACGGATTATAATTCTTAAAGGAATGTCTATATGCATATTACATAATGGATATATAAGTATCTACTTTACTGATTATTAAAAGGTGATAATGATGATTAATGATTTAGAAAAATTCGTTTCCGGGTTAACTTCAGAAGAAATTGTTTATTTACTTTACAAAAAACACTTATTATCCATGAAAGACACCTCCTTTCAAATTTAAAAACACCAAACCTTCTTTCCGGCCTGCGGGTCGGTTTTTTTATTAATTCCCAGTTATCAAATCATCATTTAAGAAAATTTCCAACTAAATTCCATTTAATAGTTCTAATGTTTATTAATTTAAATCCCACATTTTCTAAAGAAGTAATCAGTTCATCTTTAAAAAAAGCATAATGAGGAATATTAATCTCGTCTCCTTCTAACTTAGCATATGTTTGTTCTGCTAATTTTTTAAATTTAATTTTAGGAAATTCAGGATCGCATTCTTCATAAATATCATCAGTTACATGTTTAAGATTAAATTGACCCATATCACTCATTTTAATTGAAAAAACTCCTCCTTTCTTTAACACTCTAAATATTTCTTTAAACAAACATTCAATTTGATCTTTATAATTATGATTTAAATATTGAAATGAACAAACACAATCAAATGTTTCAATTTCAAAAGGAAATTTCTGGTCAAAAATAGGATGGACAATTACATGAATATTTTCTTTTTCAGTTAATTGTTTATCAATAAATTGTGAATTTTCTATCCCAATAACTTCAAAACCTAACTTTTTTAATCCAACAAGATTTCTTCCATCTCCAGAACAAACTTCAAGAATTTTTTTTACGTTAAATTTTTCAAAAAGTTGAATTTCTTTTTGATCTAATTTGATCCTATAATCGTGAGGAGTTTCATTATCTTTTAACGTTACCATTTACGTATTGATTGAAATAGGATTATATAAGTTTTCTGTTATAACTTAAACAGATTATATTCACAGGTCTATTATTGATACATTTATCTTACAGAAGTTAATATTGATGTTAGCAAATTATGAGGAACAATTACAACTTTATCTGCAGGACATTTTTGTTCCAATTTTTCAATTAACGTATAAACAAATTCTGACATTGAATTGGCCTCAAATTGAAGTTCATTCTTTGACCTCTCAATAGTATTTTTTGAGATACCAACTAAATTAACCATATAACTTTGTATAACTCCCTCATCCAAATTTCTAATAATCGCTCTTTCAGAAGGACAGCTTTTTATGTATTTCTCAATTCCCTCAGGAGATTCATAATCAAAATGTTTAGATATAATTATTCCACTACGCATTGAAAGCTCAAAAGAGTTTGCCAAGCCCATATAATAAATAGGGTTATCTTTTTCTCGCATTGATTTATCAGTCCTTAATGATAATAATCCTGAATCATCAATACTATAATAACTTCCATTCTTTAATAATAATCCCGAATCATCAATACTATAAGAACTACCTGTTCTAGTTAAAAAATCAACCATTTTAAAATAATTCCTCCAATATATAAATCTCTTTAATTTTCATCATAATTTAAGTGTTAATTACAATTATATATAAACTTTCCGCCAAGTTGCTACTTAAAAGTAGTTTAATTTGAATAAGATATAAACTTTAGAAGCCAGACAATCAAAACTACCCTATTCCAACGGAACACCGCTCCAGAAAGGTGCGCCTCTAAATTCTTCACTTGGTGAATAACCACCGAAAATGAAATATGGAGGTTGACCTTGGCCCATGTAACCGTACTCTAACTGGCCCCATGAAGCTGCAGGAGCACCAGCAGCACCATAAATTGAACTTCCTAAGTGTTTCCAACCTTTTGTTAAAGTTTTCATCCCAGAAGTGTCAGTAGTAAAATCAGCTCCAGGTTCAATAATCATTTTTCCTTTAAACCCGTGCTTTTTAAGAATTTTAATAGTTTCTTTAATTGGAGCATCACCCTCTCCTGGTGCTAAATGCTCATCCTGATAACCGTAACTGTCAACTAAATGAAGATGACCAATAACTCCTGACTTAGCCATTTTTTCAACATTTTTCAAGTACCACTTATTATAATTTTTATCATTATTTTCAATTGATAAGTTGGGATCGCCTTTCCAATATTTTTTCCATAAATGCATATGCGCAGTATCAAAAGTTGCATTAATATGAGTTTTAGCTTTCTCTTTAGCTTTCTCTTCAGACATTCCTCTCTGTTTTAGCATCTCGGCCATTTTTTTTCTACCGCCTTTAATCAGATTAATCAGTTCGTCAGGATGAGCACCATAACTTTCTGGGAAAAGGTTTTCCATTGAGATTGAAAGGGGATTTTTTAAAGCACCTTTCTTTTTCAACTGATCATTTCTCATCATTGCCGTCATTCCTGCTTGAGCATAAGCATCATAAGATTCTCTTAAAGCGTAAGTTTCTGCACTTTCTACATGACGAATAGTTTCCATTGCTTCTTCTGCTTGTGACCATTGTGCAGACGCACTGTTTTGAATCTGGTTAAGACGATGTTCCTGTGCTTTAATTTTTTCATCAATCAATTCTACTGGAAATTTACTTTCAGGAGGAATAAATTTTAACAAATCAGGTTGTTCAAGTTGCTGTTTCAATTTCCATTTCTCTTCATCAGAAGTAGCTTCATAAATTTTTTGATAAATTTCTCTAGCTTTTTTTAATTTTTTAACAGTATCAACCGCATTTTCAAAACCTTCACCATAATTGTATGCCCAACCACGACTATTAGCAGCGTTAGTTTCTAAAGTAGAAATAATGTAAGCTTCTTCAGGCCGGATAAGAATATCATTTTCAGATTCAGCGTCTTTAAACCGAGAACCCATAGATTTATCAAACTCTTTATCAGTAATTTCACCATTTTTCCATTCGTTCCAAGATTTTTTTGCTCTCACTGTTAATTCTTTAGCTTCATCACCCAACTCTGCCCAGCCCATTTGTTGAGTTTTAAACCGACCATTAACTTTATCATATTCAGGTACCCTTAATGCAGGATCAATCCTATTACCATAATAATCAATATAATCGCCAGGTTTAACTTTCCTTCCTTCCTCGTCAAGGTAATCGTTACCTTTATTCTCTTCCCAATATTCGTCACCTTCAGAATACCTTTTCCAAACAGGTTTAGATACAGTCTTACTTTTCCTTGCTTCGTTAATCAAACCGCCAGTACGATTATCAACAACTTTAAACGAAGCTCGATCTTCCTCACCTTCATACATTTGAAATTTCCCATCTTTGTTCCAATCCGCATCAATTATCGGACGTTGAAATTCGCCAGTATGAACAACCACTGTCCCACCTTGAGCAACATCTGCAGCGAACTCTACTGCTCGTTTAATTTCGTTAATTGCAGCTTCTTTCTGATGACGTGAAAAGTTTCCTTGCTGGTCCATGCCCGCAAGACCATAAACTCCGACTGAAGAATGAGTAGTAAAATCGTAACGGTTAGCTTTCTGCATTTCTCTTAAAGCTTGTCTTTGCAATTTACCATACATACCGGGAGTATGTCCTTGAGCAGAACCTTTCCCTGCACCCATAAAAGTAAGTTCCATAGTTTTTTGTCCGGTCCGCATTTTTGCGCCAACTGCAGGAACATTGGGCACTGGACCAAGTCCAATACTGAACCCAACATCGCCAATAGTTACCCCAACATCGTTAGTTGCTTGAGTCCCTGACCTAGATTTACCAGAATTGTATTCTCTATCCATCGGCATATAATAACCGGTACCAAACTCTACCATGTAATAGAACTAATATATTATAGTATATAAAGTTTATCAGGATTTTAGAATAGAAAAAAATTAACTTTGATAATCTGTGCGAGGTTCACTTTTGTAAACGTCCCTTAATTTCGAACCAATCTGACGAGTAACACTTACCGCCATAGCAACTTCTTCAGTTAACGAATATTTACCAGATTCAACATCTTCAATTTTTCGTTCAACGGCAGAAGATAAATATTCTACACGACGTTCTTCTTCTGCAGAAACGTAACCTTTCTCTTCAGCAGCTTTATTAATTTGGGTCATCTCACTATAAATATCACCCATTGGTTTATGACTCAATTGTTGAGTATAATCAGATTGCATTAATTCTGGTGGTAAATCAACTTTTTCTTGTGCTAACTCTTCCAGAAGTTGTTCTTTCTTTTCTTCTTCAATCACTTCTTCAATATTTTCTTGTTTTTTTGTTTTTCCTCGGTGAGCTTCAACAATCATTTTTTCATCATCAGTTAAATTTTTAAGATCATGGATAGCAACTTGAGGAATAGGAACTTTATCCTGCCATTTTTTCCTTTCAGTTAATTCATCCTGACTTTCTTTAATTTCCTTTTTAGCTTCCTCTATCTCTTTCTTTTTTTTCTCTTCAAGCTTCTTTAATCTCTTAATTCGCTCTTCAGGTGGAAGATTTTTGAGGTTTTCTTTCATAATTAGTAGTAAAGTCAACTAATATATAAAAATTGCTTATGATTTCTGCACAATCAAAAAATATAAATAGGCATTCTTTTTACTAAAATAATTATGGGAATAAAAGTTAAGTGTAAAAATTGTAACAAAGAAGCTGATTCAGATAGTTTTAAGTTACATTATAAATACAAATTGGTTGTTTGCCCTGACTGTTTCTCTGGTAGAAATGAAGAAAGACAAAAAAAAGAAGCAGAAAAAGTTAAAGTTGTCAAGCCAAAAGGATGGGACGTTGAAGATGAATATTTAGAAAAATATAACAAATTTAAAGAAAAGCAGGAAGCAAAATTTTCTAAAGACGTAAGTACCAACCAAGTAAAATGCACATGCGGAGATTGTAAGTTTACTTTCAATTATGATCCGTTCAGAAAAAGACCAAGTTCTTGCCCATACTGTAACGCAGACGTTCCGAGAATGGACACGTTCAAAATGTTATAGAATTCTAACTTTTAATTAAAAAAAGGGTCAAATATTTTTGTAGAAAAAAAATTGTTCTTTTGTTTTCTTGAATTTTTTATAACCCTTACTTTCATACAATTTAATTGCTTCATCAAAATGAGGATAAGTAGATAGGATTATCTTTTTGTAACCTTGTTTTTTGCACCATTTTTCTATAAAGTCATATAATTTTGAACCATAACCTTTTCCCCTAAATTTTTTGTAAAGAAACATTCTTTTTAATCTTGCAGAAGTATTAGTGTCCGGTAATATTGCAACTGTTCCAACAACTTTTTGGTCATATTCTCCAACAAAAAAAGCCCCCCCCTGATCAAAATAATTTTTTTTAATATCAGAAAGATTTTCTATTAATTTCTCACCCAAATCTTTCTTTTTACAATGAAAAAGTTGTTTTAATCCAGTAGTTATAATTTTTATAACTTCTTTGGTATCCTCATTTTTGAATTTTCTGATTTTAAACATCTACTAAAAAAGATTAATGACTTATATATATTTAACTGAAATTTTCTAATGTAAGAAAGTGCTACTAGTTCCTAAAATGTTTAAACTTTTATCAGGCACGTACTTTTCAGAAAATTTTGTCTGTTGGTAAATTTTTTGATAAATTTTAGACACTTCAAAGAACTCTTCACTTTTAACACGATTTTCTAAAAGTCCTAATAAGTTTTTTTGTTCAATTAACAATTCTTTACTAGTAGTATGTTTACTGTTTTCTGTCAGTCCAGCATGAAGTCTGGCCAAGAACGGATAATAACCTTCAATTTCACGAGAATTATCAAAAATATCGTTAAACACTCTACCAACCATTGTTGCATAAGAAGAATACATTTGTTCAGCAGTATATTTTCCAATAGATATCCCTGCCAAGATTGAACCTTTATCAACCCCGGTTTCGTTAGCATCATGAATTAAAGAATGAATGTGAAAAGCTGGATACTCATTTTTAGAATTAAACTGAGGAACAATTAACCTTCCTGCAGCCTGTAAAGGATGAGAATATTCATGTAAAACTAAAAAAGGTAATGATTTAATTAAAACTTCTTGATCTTCTTCAACTTCAATGTTTAAATAAGGCGCGAACTCACTGGGTAACATTGTTAAAATTGGCGCTAAAAGTTGCTGTTTAAGTTCAAGTTTCAGTTCCAACTTCTGTTCAAGTTTTTGTCTAAGTTCTAGTCTCAGTTCCATAGTCGTCCTCTAAATTGTGTGCTTGATAATTTATAGTAGCATAATTACCTTTCTTTTCAACAAAATTAACTTGATCAGGCAATTTAATTTTAAACTGTTTAGAAACTAAACTTTTTAAATTATGAATCAGTTCTAAAGCTTCAGAATATTGTTCGATTTCTGGATCGTTAACGCCCATAACCTCTTTAATTTCTTCAATTAAACATTGGTCATTAGCGTCAACTGCATAACCTAAAGCA
Source organism: uncultured Methanosarcinales archaeon (assembly GCA_964639875.1). GTDB lineage: Archaea > Nanobdellota > Nanobdellia > Woesearchaeales > GW2011-AR9 > CAZQLW01. The sequence continues at coordinate 6,527 of CAZXEM010000015.1, forward strand.
ACTTCTGCAGTTTCTAAATTTAATTCGTTTTCTTTAATATCTTCCCAATAACCATCAGCAATCTTTTGTAAAATGTATTCGTTATTATTACTTATAGCTGCCAGATGTATTTCAGGAAGGTCGTCTAAATCAGTAATATCAACCCGTTCAAGTAAATGTTCAAAATAATTAGGATTAGGATTACAATCACTTTGACACAATTCTAAAACCGTTTTGGAAAGATTAAGAGAACGGCAATGATAATATCCATCAATAATTTTATGAGCCCTATCTTCCAGACCATTTTCAATAGCGTAAATTAATGAAGGGTACGCATTCCTAGGACGAGAATAAAAATTACTTTCTGCCCATCGTTCCATGATTTCATCTTCATCATTAAGAAAAATTTCTAAAGCAGTTTCATAATAATCTTTTCTGCAAAAGTCATCCACTGTTAACCAACCTGAATCTTCAAGTTCGTTAAGAAGTTCATCATTATCTTTAAAATCTGTTATCATTTCATGTTCAAGCAAGAAATTAATAGTATCATCTAACATATTTTCAAGTTTAAAAATCGGCATATCTTTACCATTAATCAAAGTGGTTAAAATGTTTTCAACTTCGTTTTGATATTGAAACAAATTGTTAATTTTATATTTCAAAATATCTTCTTCAAAAAATGAAATTTGTTGGTCTTCTTTTTGATAAGAAATATTATCATTTTTAACTTCGCTAACTAAATCAAAGATATCTAAATCAAGTTCATTCGCGGCTTCTTTTAGTGAAATATTAAGCATATTATTACTTCAAAGTGGTGTTTTATAAAGTTTTCTATTAAAAGTAATAGGAGAAAATATATAAATGACACTACAATAGTTCATTTAATGATTCCTGATAAGCAGATTAAAAAGAAGTTTAAAGTTGAAGCAAGTAAAAACCCGGAAAAATATTATCCAACTAAAGCTTTAACCAAGTTAGGTTTTTTTCGCGGACAATGTAACAAATGTAAAACTAATTTTTGGTCATTAGATAAAGAAAGAAAACTTTGTGGTGACGCTTCTTGTACTGGCAGTTTTACTTTTATTGGGAATAGTCCAGCAACAAAAAAATTAAACTATTTAGATGTCTGGAAAGAATTTACCCGAATTCATAAAAAGTTAGGTTACACACCCATTGACAGGTATCCGGTAGTTGCGCGATGGCGAGACGATGTTGATTTTGTCCAAGCAGGGATTTACGATTTTCAACCTTACGTAGTTTCTGGAGAAGTTGCCCCGCCAGCTAACCCGGTAGTAGAACCACAGTTCTGTTTAAGATTTAACGATATCGATAATGTTGGAATTACTGGTAGCCATTACGTCGGCTTTATCATGTTAGGAGAGCACAGTTTTCAACCTCCTGCAAAGTTTTCTCCTGAACAATATGTTCAAGATCATTTAACTTGGCTTAATGAAGGTATGGGCCTGAGTAATGAACACATTACCATTCATGAAGATGCTTGGGCAGGCGGAGGAAATTTTGGCCCGTGCATAGAATTCTTCTCCTGCGGTTTAGAAATATCTAACCAAGTTTATATCCAATTTGAACAAACTGAAACTGGTCATAAAGAATTAAATTTAAAAGTTCTGGACATGGGCCAAGGTTATGAAAGAATCCCCTGGTTTACACAAGGAACTTCAACAAGTTATGAAACTACTTTTCCTACGGTAATGGAAAAGTTAAGAAAGATTACTAAAGTTAAATATAACGAAAAATTGATGAAAAAGTTTTTACCTTTTGCTCCACTTCTTAACGTAGACGAAACTGATAATGTTGAAAAAGTGTGGCAAAATATTGCTAAAAAGATTAATGTTGATTTAGAAGAATTGAAATCAGAGATATTACCTTTACGTGCGTTGTACAGTATTGCTGACCATTCTCGAGCATTACTATTAGTTTTAAATGATGGTGCTCTGCCCAGTAACACTGGTGGTGGTTATAATTTGCGAGTAATATTACGTCGCGCTCTTGGGTTTATTGACCAATATAATTGGAAAATTGATTTGGGTGAAGTTTGTCAATGGCATGCAGAATTTTTACAACCTTTGTTTCCAGAATTAATGAACAATTTAGTCGATGTTAAACGAGTTTTAGATGTTGAGAAAATAAAATATGAATCTTCGAAACAGAAAGCTAAAGAAATAGTTGGTCGGCTTGCTAAAGGTAAAGTTAACGAAAAAATGTTGTTAGAACTTTACGATTCGCACGGTATCTCTCCTGAACTGATTAAAGAACAAGTTGACGTAGACATTCCGAGCGACTTTTACATTAAAGTTGCTGAATTACATGAAGGGAAAGAAACTGTAAAAAAGAAAGTTAAAAAAGAACTGATTAAAATTGAAAATGTAGCTGAAACTAAACAATTATTTTATGATGATTGGAAACAAACAAAATTTAAAGCTAAAGTTTTGTTAGTCGATGGTAAAAATGTTGTTTTAGATGTAACTTACTTTTATGCAACTTCTGGTGGACAAGATCATGATTCAGGTACTTTAAATGAAATTAAAGTTGTTAATGTTGTTAAACAAGGTAATTATGTTGTTCATATTTTAGAGAAGGAAGCGGACTTTAAAGTAGGAGATAAAGTTTCAGGGGAAGTTGATTTTTCAAGAAGAGAACAATTAACTCAACATCATACTTCTGCTCATATCGTTAATGCTGCTGCTCGAAGAGTTTTAGGTAACCACGTTAACCAAGCCGGAGCAAGGAAAACTTTAGAGAAAGGTACACTTGATATTACGCATTATAATTCTTTATCTTCGTCAGAGATTAAAAAGATTGAAACTGAAGCTAACAAAATTGTTGCTTCTAAAATTCCGGTGAGAAGTAAATTTATGGACCGGACTGAAGCTGAACAACTTTTTGGAATGGGAATTTATCAGGGTGGTGCTGTTCCCGGTAAAAAATTACGGATAGTAGAAATTCCTGAAGTTGATGTTGAAGCTTGTGGTGGGACACATTTGAAAAACACTGCTGAAGCTGACGAAATTAAAATTGTTAGCACTTCAAAAATTTCTGATGCTGTAGTTCGAATAGTTTATGTTGCGGGTAACGCTGTTAAAAAAATTGAAAACGTAGAAACTGGATTATTAGAAGAGACAGCAAAAATATTAAATGTTTCATTGGAAGAAGTTCCAGGCATGGCTCAAGCATTATTTACCTTATGGAAAAAAGCTCGAAAAGCTGTTAAAAAAGGTAAAATCATTGATTTAACTTTCCCTGTCGTGGAAAAGATGGATTTATCGCCTGAAGAATTATTGAAAGAAACTGCAAAAATATTTTCTACTCAATTAGAATTTGTTCCTAAAACTGCTTTACGCTTTTTGAAAGAGTTAGAAGAGTTTAAGAAGAAATTAAAAAAATGATTAACATAGACACGTTTGAAATTGGACTTATAATGGATAAGATTATAAACTTTCTTCAACAACAAAAAGTTGAAGAAGTTGAATTAAAATATTTCTCATTAGAAGTTGATGACGAAATTAAAGAATTGGTAAGTGTTGATAAATTGAAAGAAAAAGCAATAGACCTCTATGAAAGAGATGAAGGACACTTTTATTTTGAAGTTGACTCTAATCGGTTTGAGTATGATGGCAGTGAATTTATGATTAATTCAACAGAGTTTGAAAAAGAAATTAAAAATATCAATCTTTCTTAATAAAAATAGTTTTCAATCGTTCCCGGATAAGTTTCAATGCTTTATATCTGATAATCAAAAAGATAACCGTGACAATAAGTATTAGAATTACAGCGATCCATTTCAAAAAGTTCAAGAAGGGATAAATTTCAGACAAGAAACCTAAAGCAATTGCAAGAAAAATCATATAAACTAATATCTTAACGATAGATGGTTTCATATTGTTAAGAATTTTTTATTAGTTATAAATTTTACTTTAATCTTTAACCAAAGCAATCCCACTATAAATTCTTGCCCAGAAATTCGCCCTTGTTCGAGAAGGATACTTCATCCAATTATCACCGTTCCAATCATGTTGCGGTTGTTCATAAAGATCAGCAATCAAATTACCAATATGTTTCGGATGCCAATCGTTTTCTAACAAGTTGTTAATGAACCTGACTAATGCCCGAGGATTTTTTGATCTCGGATTAGGATGTTCCAAAACACTTCTAGTTTTATCGTCAAGTCTTTGGTCGTTAATTGCGCGATGGAAAGCTTCCTGTTTGTTTAAATCAGGATGACAATCAAAATCTTGATGAAATTTGTATAACTCAGAATTTTTATATTCATGAACAAGTTTAGTTAAGTTTTTGTTTGCAGCAGGGATATGGCCAGTGAACTGTTTTGAATGTTCAACCGCTTTCTCATGGTCCCACATACAATCAATCAAATTTTCAAAGTTCATCTCGCCAACTTTTTCCTTACCGTTATAATGCCACAGAACAATATCAACTAACGGATTAGCACCGGGAACAACTTTATTTCGTTTTTTATGAGCACTAAACGGAGCACGCATAATCCGCATATAAGCAGGATCAGCATACTGAGTAATGTCCATATTAACACATTTATTTAAATGACTGCTTAAAGTTAATGGTAACTCTTTCGATCCTACAGTAACATTATTTACTGCTTCATGCGAAAGGTATTCCCATAATCTTCCTAACCCACTGTAAACATAACCGGCACCCATTTTAATTTTGGGGTTACGTTTCAAATCGTTATGGTCATGAAAATTGTAAGCTGCTTTAAGATCTTCTTCTAAACAACCGATACTAGCTAATTCGTTCCACTCTTCCGTACCTTCATTAACCCAAAACAAGAAATGTCCACCTGACGGAGTTAAATCTGCCATGTACGGAATGTTATACTGTTCTAATTTGTCACCAATAAAACCTGTTACCGGTCCGATATAATTATGAAAATAATGATGTTGTGATCCTTTATCGGCATACAACCTTTTTGTATCGTCCAAATAAATTTCGTAATCTAAACAAGAAAGGATTGCTGAACTGTTTTTGCCAACAACAGGAATAAAAACTTCTAATCCCCAATTTACGGTTAAATCCCATAACTGGTCAAGAGGTTCAACAGTTACTGGTAATGCGGTTTCTGGCCGGGCTTGTCTACCTTGAGAGATGTCTCTAATTCGTAAATCATCACCATACCCAAGAACATAATGACTATGTTCAAAAGTATTTTTTAGTTTATCAAAAACGTTATAATAATATTCTTTCAAATCCACTTCTAAATCCTCAACAGTTGCTTTACAATTCATCAACGAAAATCACCTAGATTATAACCACAAAAAGATTGAGTACATAAACCTTTCTCTTGGTGCGAGATACAATTTTGGTCAGTTCGTTGATCTAATCCCATTGCTAAAAAACCAGCATACATTCTTACCCAACCTTTAGCATGTTTGTTAGCATCATACTTACCCCAATTATATTCCCAATCATGGTTACGTTCATACTTACTTCTGATTAAGCCAGCAACATGTTTAGGGTGCCACCACTGTTTACCTGTAAGAGCCCTAACTAAAGTTTGAATTTGGGCAGGTTGTAACAAAGCAGGATTAGGATTAGCTAAAGAAGTTGCTATGCAAGGAGGTACTTCGTTCAAATTTAAACGATCATATGTTTTGTGCCAATCGTTGGGATGGTCCTGCCTAGTATTATCAAAATCCTGATGAAATTTGTATAGATCAGAATTTTTATAATCTTTTATCAACTTTAAAACACCATGCCCGGCAGTAGGAATGTTCATCGTAATTGCTTTTGCATATTCTGCAGAATTTCTAAAATTTCTCCGGTTATGAAAAACTTCGTCTAAGCTAAGTTCATTACCATTACAAGGAGTAAACCTTGGAATAGTAATTTGTGTAGGAATATCAATATTTTTATATTTGTGTTTATCATGGATAGAAAATGCTGTCCGCATAACTCTTGTAAATAATGGTGAGACGTAAGTGCTCAAATCTAAGTTGATCATTTCCTGTCGATCATTACCGGGGATTAAATCGCCAACACCAACAGGAATTTGTAATCCGTAACTAGGAAGTTTTTGCATAACTTTATGGGTGATAAACTCTAAAAGTTTTCCAACACTGTCAAACGTTTTTCCTAAATCAAGTTCTAATTTTCGTTGTGCTTTAGTACTTTCAGGAAAATGTTCATATTTTCCTTTCAACGTTTCTTCTACATGGCCCAGTTCAACTAACTGTTTTGCTGTTGCTGTAACTTCTTTGTTCGGATTTTTATGAGAAACATTATAAGAGTTAACATCGAAAACGAAATGGTAACCCTGACCGGTAACTAAAGTCATCGGAGTAATGTTATATTCTTGTAAAGTATCCCAGAAACAACGGTATACCGGTTCCATTTTCCAGAACGTATCTACGGGATTAACGTAAGCTTCACCAGGAAATTTATGACTCAGATATTCAATGTCCATCACAAAAGTTATTTTTTGTTTGTCCCACACTGAACGGAAAATGTTTAAATCGCTTTCTAACAAAACGCCTAGATGTTCAGGGGTGAGTGAAGAAGCTTTCTTACCTTTAGTTCTCTGGAAATGTTCGCCCCAACCAGAAAGGTATTCAACAGTTATATGTTTAGAAATGTCTTTTAATTGGTTATTAAGACTACCATCTTTAACTTTAAAATTTTTTGTAGCTATTGCGGGAACACCACAGTATTCAAGAATCCTTTTAATGACCTCGGGGTCGCGATAAAAATCGTGCGTATTTAACATCTAATCACCTGTTTTTTTGAATTAATGTTAATTTGACTAACTGTATATTCTTATAAGGATTTATGTTCTGGATTATATCTTTTTTAATCTTCTGTACAGAAATAAATATAAAGAACAATACTTCCTAGATAATAAAATGGATTTAGAAAAAATTGCTCAGGACTTGAAAGATAACCCACCGGTTGAAGTTAATTTAACTACAGATGCAGACCCAACTAAATATGCAGAATTTCTTGCCCATCAATGTAAATATACAAGAAAAGAGAATCCAGTAACTGGTGCAAGTGGGGGAGCAACATCGTACCAATTTACTCCAACCAGTTTAGGAACAATTCTGAAAGTTAAATGCGAATGTGGAAAAGAAGACGATCTGACTGATTACCGTAATTGGTGAAATTACTTGACCACACATTTTCCATTTTCACAAATTAATGAACAAGGTTGGTAAAGTGCCCAGGTAACTTGACAGTTAGATGTTTGAAACTCTTTCATCACTGCTTTACCTTGACATTTACTTTTTTGTAAGAAAGTTGGTGAACAAACAACAAGATTTTCTTCCAGGCCGTTAATTAAAAATCTAAACTTTTCTGGATCATTATTTTGTTTATCACCAAAATTGATATAATACCATTTATTGGTATCATTCTTTTTAATTGCTAAAGCGTTCAACATTGCATAATTATTAGAATTGTTACCCAAAGTTAAATGGAGCAAGTTATTTTTTATACAAACTGTAGTTGTGAAATTTATAATTTCATCTTTCTGAGTGTATTCGTTAAAAATATTATTTTCAATTTCTAAATAATGTGGCCCTTGCGGAAATTCAGAATCGCCATGGTAAGTAATGATATTATAACAGCCGTCCTTTAACGGGATTTCAAACTTTGCTTTTTGGTTATAAGTAAAAATGAACGAATTTAAAGAGTTACTATCATTAACACGTACTCTTGAATAATCAGAATCAATCTCTTTAATCCAGTCAAGATCATAGTCCATAAACGAATTAGTTAAAGAGAAAGTTTTATTTTCGTAAAGGTAAATTTTTTCTACAGTAGTTTCATTTAAAGGTTCAGGAGTAGTAATGGAAAAATCTTCTATAGTAAGCAAGAAAGCAAACACTAACACAATAAAAGTAATCAAGATGTTAGTGAATAGATATTTCTTTTTAAAACGGAAATGCCAAAACAAGATTAACCCTAAAGTTAACATTGTTGGAATGTAATGAAAAGTAAAACGGAAGTAAATACCCAGCAGGAATAAGGGGATGATGTAAGCTGATTTTTTAATATCCATTTTCTGTACTGAGAACTATATTGGAGATGATTATAAAGTTTACTGTGTTTTTAGATTGGAAAAAATAAAAAAAATTGAAAAAAAATTAAGGTGCATCCTTCATAGGATCACAGTTTCTTCTCCAACCGACAACTCCATCATAAGTATAATCACTTCTAGAGTAAGTTTCTTTACCAGCGTATTTCATCATCTCGGTTTTAGTTAAGTAACTGCCGTCTTCCATTTGAATCACAATACCAGTTTTATCAAAATAAACACTTTTGGCTTTATCTAATCGCAAATGAATACCCAACATACCCAAATTACTTAATTCCACTTTATGTTTTAGAATATCATCTAATGTATCTACCATTTTAGTTCACCCCCTAAGAATTGCTTCATTGCGTCGTGCTTAATAAGAAGGAGAACAAGGAATATAATCACCACATTTGATTAAAGTCCAGACTAAGAAAAAGTTGAGTTTACTAACAAGGAATACAATCCCTTTCCAAACGGGTATAAGTCATTATAATTGTTGGAAGAAGTTAGATTATTTAAAGTTTTCTTAACTTTTCAACTTCTTCTCTAACTGTTTAATTTTTTTATCTCTTAAGTCAAGTTTTTCATCAAGCTTATCATTCTCATGGCTAATCTGAATGATTTCTTTTTCTTTTAATTTCATTTCCGCTTCTTTTTTCTGGATAGAATAATCTTTCCTTTCAATTTTTGCTTTTAGTTGAGAAATTTCTTTATCTAATTCTTTAATTTCTTCATTTTGTTTTTGGTTAGATTCTTCTAAAGCTTTATACTTATCTTTTTCCTTCTTAATTCTTCTAAGTTCTTTATTAAAATAATCAGAACGTTCTTCTTCATCAAAGTTGTTTTCAATTTCCTTGAATTCCTTCCGATCTTTAACTGGAGTAATTTGAATTTGTTCAGTTTCATCATTAGATGAAAATAAGTAATAACCTAATCCTGCAGTTTTTAATTTTTGAAAATTAACTTTTGGAATTCTTAATTGTTTAGACAAAAACACTGCATCTTTATCTAAAGACTCTTGAAAAGCAACGATGGTTCCTGCATTTGCCAAAATAGTTTCTGAGAAGTCTGTCGGTCTTTGAGAAGCTAGAATAATTCCAACACCATATTTCCTAGATTCTCTTAATAAAAGTTCAACAGGAGAGCCAGGATACATCATTCGATGAGCTTCATCGATAATTACATATAACCAATAATCTTCACACTTCCCTTTAATATATAAGAAGTTGATTAGTTTTTTTAAGAGCAAGTCTGCCACTAATGCTTTAACTTCATCTGTGGGAAAGTCTAGTAACTCAATCACGCTCAAGTTTTTAATAATGGTGTTCAATGATAAAGAAGTACCATCAGCGTCCATGAACAAATCTACATCGAAAAGAACAGATATTTTTGCTAGAAGTTTAGGTACACCTTGATTTTTTATTGGTGTATTAAAAATAATATCTCGGAAAAATGAAAATGGTAATAGTTCATAAGTACCGTCATTTGCTTTTTTAATATCTTTAATCCCGGACTTTAAATAAAACGCTTTAATCGCTTCCCTGATAATGGCTTCTTGCACATCTCCTAATGCAAAGACACTGGCAATCATTTTTGAAACTTTATAACAAACGTCTAAAGGTTTTTCGTTAATTTGCACTTCTAAAGGATGTAACGTTGCTTTATCAATTTGTACGAGATTATCTGCAAAAACCTTAAAATCGTTATGAAAATCGAGGATTAAAGAGTTTACTTTATTCTTCTTTAATTCTAGCATGATTGCTTTTAAAGTTTCAGTTTTCCCTGAACCTGAACCGCCAACAGTAATCAAATGCGGGTTTTTCTCTTGTTTCGGGTTCCAAAATACTTTCTTATTATTACTTATTCCTAAGTTTACGGACAGTTCTTTAGCCATTTGTCCATAATATTGGTTACGGAGGGGTTTTAAATCTTTTGGTTTATTGGAGGATTTGGTAGAAAATGTATTTAATTGGCATTTAAGATGATTTCTTCTGTTTTGTTAATAAAATCTAAGACTTGTTCTTCATACTTATCAATTACTTCTTGATTAAATCTTATTTCTGTTGCATAACTTGCACTATGCCTGTCCTCCTTAAGATTAGTATATAATTCTGCATCTTTTTTATTTATAGAAAGTTCATTGATTAACTTAGCTTCATCTTTTGTTATGGAATATTCTTTTATTAAAATAAGAATTGTTGCATAATGGTTTTTAGAAGCATAATTTTTATTAGTAATTAAAGCTAAAGCACAATGGTATAAAGAATAATACAAAGTTACAATTAGCCAATCATTAAATTGTTTATGTTCCTTATTAATCTTAAAAAATTCTAAATTATGTCTTGCTTTTTTAAGATGAGATAACATTAATTCTTTGTTATTTTCTATGATTCTTATTTGTTTTTTAATGGTAAAGAAATTAATCTCTTGTTCTAAGAATTTATTATCTAAAAAAATCTTATCAATATTCATTCAAAATGACCTCATAAAAATTTTGCTCTCTATGTATTGGAAAGCCAGTTTTTCTTGCCTGAATAACAACATCATCTTTATTTTGTTCTAATTGGTTTATTGTTGCTTGAAATAATGAAATCGGATATTTTGAAGTTATTTCTGCTTCTTTTTTATTTTTAGATAAATCTGTTTTTTTGTTAGTTACAATTAATAGATCTATATCACTTCCTTTTTGTTCCTGCTTTTTGGATGCAGAGCCAAAAAGAATAATACTGTAAACATCATTAGAAATGTTCTTTAAGAAGTTTCTTAATGGAGACTTTACTCCCAAGTTTAATTGTTCAAATTTATTAATTGCAATCTCAGAAAATTTTAAAGCAAAAATTTTCTTATTCTTTATCTTGTAATAAGTATTTGACTTTGTTATTTCTTTTGTAATGATATTATCTTCCGTTAGTTTTTTTAAAGTGTTTGATAAAGAACTATCTGAAAGTTTAGTTAACTCTTTAATTTCATTAAAATACAAATTATCCTTACTTGTTTCGAAATAAGCATTGTAAATTTTGCTTTCTGGTTTCATTTCTTTACTGTAAGATCTAATCATTTATAAATGCTTCTGTTTTTGGAGTGATTGCTTCTGTTTTTGGAGTTAGTTGGATTTATATTTTTTACTTTTTTCTTTAATTTTAATTATAAAAAAAATAACTACACTTAGTGCCACTATTAATAGTAACCAATCTTTTAAACTGTAAATGTCCATTTTCTTAAAGAAAATAACGAAGAGGAATAAAAGAGCAAGAAGACCCTGGAGGACTCTCATACGAAGCATGTTCTTAATTGTCCGAAAAATTGATTTGAAAGATTTTTTTGTCATGACCATAATAAACAAAAGAAAGTATATAAATTTAACTTAATCATTTTCTTCAAGCTCTCAGGTCTTGATTCTTTGAAATCGAACTTGATGTTTATTAAATTAATTCGAACTTTTTTAATCTAGACCGGATAGCACCCGGTTGCCGTTTCAAAATTCGAGCAATTTCATCAACTGAAACTGTTAGTTCTGATAACCTTCTTAATTTATCATCGTCATCTTCATCCCAAGAAGCATAAGCATTGGGAGATGTTTCTTGTATTTGTTTAATTCTATTGATCTTCTCTCTTTCCGGACCATTTCTTCCAAGATGATCATTAATCACTTCCAAAAATGCTTCTCCATAATCACTTAATTTATTATGGCCAACACCTTTAATTCTTAAAAAATCTTCATTATTTTTTGGTAAGTAGGAAACCATCTCTCGCAAAGAAACATCTCCAAAGATAATATATGGCGGATAATTCTTTTCTCTGGCAATTTTTAGTCTTAAAGCTCTTAGCTTTTTAAACAAACCAGGATCATGACTTGAAACTGGTTTTACTTTGTTATAGGAAGATTTTGATTGGGTGGTAGGTGCTGTAATTCTAATACTACTTTTACATACATCGCACCCATTACAATTTTGTTCTGAAAATGATTCTCCCAAATATTCTAATATACTCTTCTTTCTACAGGACTGATTTTCACAAAAACTCATCATTTTATTCAATTTGTTTAATGCAGTACTTTTCATTAAAGGATCATAAACATCTTTAAGAAAAAATTGATGTTTTCTAATATCGCCCCTTGAATATAACAAGACACAATCACTTGAAAGTCCATCTCTCCCAGCCCTACCAATTTCTTGGTAATATCCTTCTATTGATTTTGAAAATGTATGGTGGATTACCAACCGAACATCGGGCTTATCTATCCCCATTCCAAAAGCAATAGTAGCCACAATAATGTTCAATTTATCTTTAATAAATAAATCTTGATTTTTTTTTCTCAAATCGCTAGAAAGACCTGCATGGTACGGTAATGCGTCAAATCCACTCTCTCTCAACTGTTGAGCAACTTTCATTGTATCTTTACGAGAAAAACAATAAATAATGGTAGGTTCTCCCTGATGTTTTTTAACCAAACTTAATATTTTGTTAAAAGATTTCTTTTTATCAGTAACAATGATGTTCAAATTTTCTCTGTTAAAACTTGAAATAAATGTTCGTGGATTTACTAACGCTAATTGTTTTAAAATATCTTCTCTGACTTTAATAGTAGCAGTTGCCGTTAAAGCAATGATCGGCGTTTTGGGGAATAAAATTTTTAAGAGTTTTAAATTTCCATAATCTTTACGAAAATCATGGCCCCATTCAGAAATGCAATGCGCTTCATCAATTGCTATTAGGCTGATGTTCAGTGTTAACAAAAATATTTTAAAATCTTCTAAAGCTAACCTTTCAGGAGCAACATAAAGAAGTTTAATTTCGTTACGTTTTAACCTTTCTTTAATATTTTGGATTTCGCTTCTGGAAAGAGTAGAATTAATAAATTCTGCATTAACCCCGTTTGCTTTCAAACTATCAACTTGATCTTGCATTAAAGAAATCAAGGGTGAAACCACAATTGTAAGACCTTCAAGTTGAATAGCGGGTATTTGGTAACAGAGCG
>CAZXEM010000016.1:0-19386 GCA_964639875.1 uncultured Methanosarcinales archaeon
AACTAAAATCTGTAGTAGGTTTTAATTGACAGGTCCATTTAACGTTTAACGGTTTTAACATTTTAGCAATTTTTAATAATCGTTTGGCCGGAATCATATCATCGATAAGAAAGAAATGTTTTTGTTTAGATTTGATTACGGTTTTTTTAATCCAATTTAATGAAAATTCATAATATTTAACATCACTAAAATGAGCACAAAAGGTACATTTTTTGTAATAACATGTTGTAGAAGTTCTAATTGGAATTACAGGGAACGGAGTAAAGTATTCTTGAAGATTATAAATTGTAAAATCTGGAACAGTATCATAATTAATATTTTCATCTTTAACTTCCTTCCCTTGGACATAATTAAGTAATTCAATTTCGTTTTTTAAAGTCTTATCAGCAACAGCTGATAACTTCTCGTTTACTGCTGGCCCGCCAATGATAGTTGTAACATCTTTCAACTCTTTAATCAATGAATAAGCATAAAATGCTTGGCTAGAATAAACTAAACTAAAAGCAACAATGTCTGGCTTTTGCTCTTCAATTTTATTTAACAATTCTTGAAAATGTTCAGGTTTTCCACCTTTAACAACTTTCTTATTATTTTCTGTATAACATTTTGAAGTTAAACGATGATATTCAACAGTTTTCTGATCATAATCTTGCCACTTTTTATGGTTATGATAATACTTTTGATACTTAGAAAATTTCAATTTATGAAATTCTAAATTCAAATCTAGAACTTCAACCCCTGAATCCGTATTTCCTTTTAAAAATGAATATAATTGAGTTACTGAGTAGGGTGGAGAAGCAGGAGTACAAAATGGTAAATAAACCAGTAATATTTTCTTTGTTACTGTTTTCATTACTTATCTTAAGAAAATGGCTACTTTAAAAAATATTCTTTTAAATTTAAATAATATGAAAAAATTAATTTAAAAAAAAGTTAAACATTTAAAGGTCAACAAAGACAGAATTTCTTTCTTTAAAATAACAAATTTGTTTAACATCTAAACTTTTAAGAAATTCTTCAACTTTCTCAATTTGATTACCAACTTGTTCAATAGCGTGAGTATCACTACCAATGGTTATCTTTTTTACACCTTTCTCAACAAAAAGTTTAACAATTTCTTTATTAGGATAAATTGCCAGTTCTGGTTTTTCACCAAAATAATTTTTGTAACTAGTATTAATCTCAAAACCGATATCATGTTGAACTAACAAATCAGCAATTTCTTCCCACTTGATTTTTAGAGTATCAAAATCAGGTTCAGGCATGATTTTTTTAAAAATGTCAATATGTCCAATAACATCAAACAATTGTGATTTAATCGCATTCTTGAGTTTTACAAAGTAATCTTCAACAATTTGTTGTTGTAATTCAGGTTGGTTTTTAATTTTGAACCTAGATTTACTATTAGAAAGTTCAATTTCTCCTAATCCGTGCACAGAACCTATCACAAAATCAAATTTTACAGAATTAATGAACTGTTTAATTTCTTCTTCTTTATTTTCCCAATAACCAATTTCTGTACCGAAAAAAATTTTTGTAGCAGAATTTAATTTCAAATTAGAAAAGTGATCAAGATATTTTTTAATTTTTATTTCATCTAAAGTAAAACCTAAATCAGACAACCTTGCTATAAATTCATGATGATTAGTAATGCAAACATATTTTAAATTTTTTTCAACAGCTGCAGCATAAATCTGATCAATTTCTAGCTTATTATCTGGAGACGTGTTTGAATGAATGTGAAAATCTAATATCATTTTATTATCACCTAACCAAAATAGTCAGCTTTCGATTGTTTAATCTGTTTTGCTCTAGCAGAAGAAAAATAATCAGCTAATTTCTCATAAGCGGCTTCAACTTCTTTATCAACAGAAGGTTTGACAACATCTAAAGCTTTAACAAAATGGTCCATCTTAACATCTTTACTTTGAAGATCTTCACGCAAAGCGATCATTGCAGCTTCTCGACAAACACCTTCAATATCTGCACCAACATAACCTTCAGTTTTGTTAGCTAAATCAGCAATTTCAACACCATTTGCAAGAGGCATTTTTTCTAAATAAATTTCAAAAATCTTTTTCCTACTTTCAACGTCTGGGATAGAAGTAAATATTATTCTGTCAAACCGACCTTGTCTAAGTAAAGCGGGATCTAACATGTCTGGGCGATTAGTAGCGCCAATTATAACTACATCATTCAAACTTTCTAAACCGTCCATTTCAGTTAACATCTGGTTGACAATCTTTTCACCAACTCGACTACCAGAATCTGATGAACCAATCCTTTTTGGAACCAAAGCGTCAATTTCGTCAAAGAACAAAATTGTTGGTGATGTTTGACGAGCTTTCCTAAATATTTCTCGTAAAGCTTTTTCTGATTCGCCAACCCATTTACTAAGTAAAGAAGGACCATTAACCAAAATAAAGTTTGACTCTGCCTCTTTTGCTACAGCTTTAGCCAACATGGTTTTACCAGTTCCTGGAGGACCGTACAATAAGATTCCTCGTGGTGGTCTAATGCCCATCTTTTTGAAAACTTCAGGAGTTTTTAATGGCCATTCAACTGCTTCTTTAAGTTTATCTTTAACATCTTCTAAACCGCCAACATCTTCCCAATTAACGTCAGGAGTTTCTACAAGAACTTCTCTCATTGCGGATGGTCGAACAATTTTTAACGATTCAATAAAATCTTTCTGAGTAATCATTAACTTTTTCAAAATTTCTTCAGGGATAGTATCTCCCTCTTCAATACCTTCCTTTTTCAAGTCAGGCAAAATTCTTCTTAAAACTATCATTGCTGCTTCTTTAGCTAAAGCGTTTAAATCAGCACCAACAAAACCGTGCGTAACTTTAGCAATTTCGATAAGATCTCTTTCAACCCCTTTTCTACGAGCCTTATTAACAATAAAATCCATTAAATTTAAAGTTTTTAATTTTTCATAATATTGACTTTCTTTATTTTCAAGAATTTTTCTTCTAGGATCTTCTAGGATAAGACTATATTTTGAATCATCAATTTTTTTAATTTCTTCCGCCAATTCTTTTAATTTTGATTTTTGTTTTAATAACTCTTCTTTAAAGTTGTCAGTCTTTTTAATTTCCTCTTCTATAGTTTTAACTTCTTCTTTTAATTCATTTATTCTTTCTTCAAACTTTTTTATCTTTTCTTTCTCTTGATTAAAAATGTCATTGGCTTCTTTAATTTCAGATTCTAACCCTTTTATTTTTTCAATAATTTGGTAAACAATACTTTCTTCAGATTTTATTTTCCTATCTTCTAGTTCTTTTAGTTCAGAATTAAGTATTTTTATTTGTTCATCTTGTGATCTCAAAATTTCATTGATTTTTTCAATTGATTTATTATTAGTATCAATCTTGTTTTCTTTTTGTTTAATTTTTTTATTTAATTCTTTAAGTTTGTTTTCTATTTCTTCAGGGATAGTTTTTAACAATACATCCCCATAAAGAGTACCAAACAAAGGCATATTTCTGGTATGAATTTTAAGAACTTCTAACCTGCCTTCTTTTCCAGGAACGCCAATTTCTATTTCTCGGTCAAACCTGCCCGGTCTTCGTAAAGCAGGATCTATAACGTTAGGCATGTTAGTTGCAGCGATAACAATAACTTTTCCTCGAGACTTCAAACCGTCCATCAGGCCAAGTAATTGAGCAACAACACGTTTTTCAACATCACCTTTAGTTTCTTCTCTCTTTGTTGCAATAGCATCAATTTCATCCAAGAAAATTATTGCCGGTGCATTATCTTCAGCTTCATCAAACTTTTTACGTAAATTAGCTTCACTTTCTCCATAAAATTTGCTCATAACTTCCGGGCCGTTAATTAGAATAAAATGGGAGTTTGTTTCTGAAGCAACTGCCTTAGCAAGTAAAGTTTTACCAGTACCTGGAGGACCGTGTAACAAAACACCTTTCGGTGGTTCTATCCCAAGCCTTTCAAATATTTGTGGATGTTTTAACGGAAGTTCAATCATTTCACGAACTTTTTTAATTTCTTCTCCAAGTCCGCCAATATCCTCATAATTAACTCCTAAACTAAGTCCTACATCTTCTTTCAATTCTACTGCTTGCGGATTAAAATCAATTTCTGTATCTTGAGTTATAACAACATTATCTTTTTTAGGATTAGTATCAACAACCATGAACCTAATTCCACCAAAACCGAACCCGCCAAACTGTGCTTCCATTGCTGAAAATATATCGTTAACATTCCTGTTTTGAGAATCCATCCTTCTTCTAACTCGACCTAAAGAAACTAAATCGCCTTTTCTTAAAGCTCTGTTCATTAAACTACGTTTAAACAGTTGTGGAGAAGCTCTGATCATTACTCCTTTCTGTGCAGGAGCAATAGAAACTTTCTTTGCTGGTTCAACTTCAGCTTTTTTAATAGTAACAAGTTCTCCGATAGAAGTTCGTGCATTTTTTCTAATATCACCATCCATCCGAATAATGTTTAAGCCAATATCTCCTGGATAAGCTCGGTCAACCGTAGCAACGGTTACTCTCTCCCCGTTAATTTCTACAATATCGCCAGTATTTACTCCAGCTTGTTTCATAAAATTAGAATCTATTTTAACTAGTCCTTTACCTACATCGTCCTGGACAGCTTCCATAACTTTAAGCTTAATTTCTTCTGACATAATCATGACACCCCATATCAAAGTTTCAGAGATTTTTTTATATATAAAGGTTATGGTGTTAGAAAGTCTGGATAGATTATTAATGATAAATAACCATTAATTATAATTAATTGTAATAAAAGATCATAAATTACCATCAATCATTTCATCAGCAAGAGCTACTGCTAACTGACTAGATAGTTGAGAAGATTTAGAATAAAACGGACTATCATGCCTTCCTAAAACGTTATGACTCAGTTCATGAGCTAATATTGGTAAATAAAACGGAGCAGTATTACCTTCATTTTCCATAATGTATTGAGCTGATAAAGCATTATCTCTGTTAATACAAATTCTGTTTAGGAACGAAGAATAACAAGCAGCCACACCGCCAGGTGTAACACTAGCAATATGAGCAGTATGCTCAGTGTCCATGCCTAAACCTGACAAAACTTCTTTCACTCTATCAGATTCTAAAATGTTTCTTAACCCAGTAAGGAAATTTTGTTCGTTAGTACTTAACTCATTATCATTCAAAACGTTAACATCCACTTGAAGTTTCTCAGGATCAATGATTTCTAATTTTACTAATTCGTTATAAAAAGATTCATTCATTTGACCACCATAACCATAAAGGCGGTTCAGGTCATAAGTTTTAAAACCATTAAAAGAAAGGCCATAATAATCATCATGCCTAACAATAGGCCCTGAATAACCTGCAAGATCGAACAGTTCAATTTCGTCAGCGTTTCTTGCTGTAAGTAAATGACCTTGATTCATACCAACCTGATGAAAATCGTTCAAACTGTACGCCCCTAATCTATTCCAGCAAGTAAATATTTTAGCTGAAGCCAAGGCTTTTGCACAGGCGTCAGTAACTTGACCTGGCTGATATCCCAATAACAACCTTCGATTATCATTATCATTAAACGAATTGTAAAGTATTTCCCTTAATTCAGGTTCTCTTGTTTGATTAACTTCTTGACAAAGTTCTCGGAACCGTTTTCGACCTTGGCGTTTTAAGTCTTGAACAAATTTTAAATACTTATCATCTTGACGGAAATTGTTTCTGGAAGTAATCACATTAAGATCATCACAATTAATATAACCGAAAAACGGTGGTAAGGAAAATCCTCTCTTCCTACTATATCTATTCGGATCTAAATCATAATGATTTAATGAACGAATAAAGATGTTGTGCGATAACAAAGCAACTTTTGCTTGTGTATATTTTTCCTCTTCCGATTTTTTGTTAAAGTAACATAATCTACCAGATATTTCCCCTTCCAAATCTAACATATGAGAACGAGATTGTGCAAACAAAGCTTTACCACTGATGTCTGTCCCGTTAAGTTTTACATCAGCGTTCATATATTTAGCTTCATCACGGAGAGTTGTTTCCATGTTGTCATACATATTCCACTGAATACCATTAAATTCTGCTCTCACTCGAGTAGAAAATTCTGGTTCACCTTCTAATCTGTACCTTTTCAAAGTCACTCCTGTTTCTTGAACATTAAAGTCTAGACGAACATAACTACCGTTAAGTTTCGTGTCTACTAAAACTCTTTTAACATGTAAATCGGGATGAAACAAGGAAGCGAAACCAATTCCGAACCGGCCAATATAACCGCCCTCGCCACGTTTATCGCTCTGTCCAAGAGTTCTTAAACAGTCAATCTTCTCCTCTGAAAAACCTGCACCCCAATCTTTAACATCAAAATGTTCCATGTCCAATTGAATATCTACTCGTTGTTCAGTTTCCATTCCAGTGTAAGAATCTAAAGCGTTAGAAACTATTTCCCTTAATGCTAAAGTAGGATTCTTAAACTGTTTACTAGCAAGTTTTTTGAAAGCTTTCTCTTTATCTACATTGTACATAAAAGTTCTGGTTTCTAGTTCTTCGCCAAGAACAATGTTGTCTAAGTCCAATAAAGTAGTTTTTAATCTAGTCATAGTCAAGCACCTTTAATCCTATCCGGGACATTTCATGTTCCCTTAATTTGTGTGATACGTTGCCGAAAACTTTTTCAGATTGTACAAGTTCACAGGCAATTAAATATTGAGCATAAGTCTCGTTACGATGGTAAAGCGTTTCCATCTTTTTCATAAACGGATGATGAACATTAAAAATAACTTTATGTAAACGAGAATAACCCATCCCTTCAGAATGACTATCTAACAAAACGTTTTCGTTAGGATTACCATCAAGATCTTTAAATTCAGCACCATAAATTTGTAACCGGTTAAAATCGAAGGGGTTATCAAAAGTACCATCCTGGTTAGTAGTCATTCCACTACCGCCACCACTACCACTAAAAAAGTTTGAAGAAACTTTTTGAACAAAACCTTTCCTTAACAGCGAACCAATAGAATCAAAATTGAATACCCCTATTGCTCGAGAAGTTGAGCCACGATAATATTTACTATCTAAGCATTGATTATTATAATTACCCAAAATATTATAGAGGACCATATGACCCGGACTCTTTAAAACAGGAATCCCCTTATCTAAAAAACTAGCTAATTCTTGAGAACTTAGTCCGTTATTTGTGTAGTACAAACAGTTTGATTGCTGAAGATGGCCCCTAACTTCACTTACAGATAACATTTTTCCATCAACATTTTCAATTAAAGGTAACTGATTAATCTCTTCCAAAGTTTTTTCTTCCAAACAAGAATAACCATGATTAGCTATAACACAATGAAAATAATCAGTCATCATATTTTTATGTACTAAGCTAGTACTTTTCTTCTGGTAATCCCGCAAAAATAAAGGGGTATACTCCTGAACAATAACTTTTTTTAATCTTTTAAACAAAGAGTTATAATCGTCATTACAGACAACTCCATTTCTCGAAATAGGAAAATCAAAAATGTTAGCATCAATTAAGCCACTAAAAGATCCCATAATATTACCTTTCTCATAACGGTTAGAATCAATAAAAGCTTGGTTTTCTAACAAGATTCCGCCTTTGTAAAGACCAAATCCATGAAAATTAATTGAAGGAGAAATTACTGCGTTCAACCCTTCTTCTTTAAGATTGATAACATACTTTCCAGGTAGTTCAAAAGGCTTGTTTACTTTCTCACCATTAACCATTAACGGAGTTTCAATGTACTGGCACCATTTTCTAACAATCGTATCCAATTCTTTATTGAAAGCACGAGCTTTATATCTTTTCATTGGTAATAGTAATTGTACGTCTGTACCTTGGTAAGGTTCACTAGTTACAATTCTTCCACTTAAGTCAGGATTAAAAATAACTTTATGTCCTTCTTGGCCGTCACCAGTTTCAACAACTGTTAATTCTGGCCCTAGAGCATGGGCAAAAACTTTCCCTGCACCCATTTGACCAATTTTTTTAATATTAGTATCTTTAGTTGAATCAAACAAAGTTAAATAAATCATAATTTGATCAAGATTCATCCCACAACCATCGTCGTTAACAGAAACTGAAAGTAACTCTTTCTCTGTATCATAATGAGTGTTAATATCAATTCTACTTGCTTCTGCATCAGCAGAATTTTGAACAAGTTCTCGGAAACAAAGTAAAGGTTGAGAAAACTGGTCCATTAAAACCCTCGTTAACCCTTGCGGATCTGCTTCAAAAGCAAACCCGTAATCTTTTTCAAGTATTTTTTTTATTGGTAACTGTTTCGCTAAACCAAGTGCTATTAAAGGTAAACGTAAAGTAGAATAATGTTCGCCATTCAAACGAGAAGTTAAGTCATTCCCCAATTTTGGATTTGTAGCAAATAGTACCGGAGTGTCAAAACATTTCTTACTCAATTGATTACCAGTATGAATGTCATCCTTATCATCAACAACCATTAAAATAGAATCAATAGTTTCTTCATCAGCGGTTTGCATTACTTCATCTACCGATTCAGTTACTAAGAAAGATCGATCCAGAAAAGTTAAAGCTTGCGCTAACACTTTCCCAGTACCGTTCTTCGGATCATAGATGATAGTCTTTTTCATAGTTATTTATCCCCACAAATCACTTTTTTCAATTGTACTCCATAACTTTCAGCATCTCTTTCAAAAAGAGTTTCTTTTCCCCGATAACAAAAGAAAATTTGTTTGTCTTGATTAACAGCGTAAAATAGTTCATCATTAACATCCCTAATTTCTCTTACTGGCCGAGAGTATTCTGTTTTCGGAAAAGGTCCGGCAACAACTTTACCTCTACTGACAATACTTTCTTTTCCATCAACAAGAACACTGTAAGCTAATTTTCCCTGTACTAAAGTGAGATTGTTAATAACATGATCCCACCTACTTGGATTGTGGTAAGCTTTATGTCTCCGGCCATTAAACACGGCAAACTCTTGATCTTCTTTTTTAGCTACAAAAGCAAGTTTCCCTTCAAGCAAAGTGGTTTCGCTAACTTTATCATAAGATTCAGTTTCTTTACCATTACAATTAACAAACTCTTTATCCCAATCATGACCAACATTAACAGCAACATTATTTCCGTCAGAAACAAGTGAATTAAGATTAATTCTTTTGTATTCCATTAATTCTTCAGCCGTTTCGTTCCAACCTCTAATTAAAACACTATTGTGAATCTTTCTAGGCCGGGCATTTTCATCTTCTTTTTCTCGTTTAGCAAGATAAAACAATTCTCCATCAACAAGTTTTGGTGTTTCTTTTATTTCTCCGTAGGATGAAGTTTCTTTACCATCAAGAGTTACCCAAAGTTGTTTTTGATCTTTTTCTGCCAAAAACATTACAGTTTTTTCTTTAGTCTTCTGATCATAAACATCTTTAATAGACAAAATGGAATCATATTCTTGAGATTCTTTACCTTGAAAAACTAAGATTTCTTGATCATTGTTTTTAGTAACAGCCATTGCATAATCATCAAGAGTCCTTTCTGTTTCAAGATCATCAATAATTCTATGCAAAGAGTTAATGCTCTTATACTTAGCACTTTCCTGACCATTAAAAACAAATCTTTCTTGATCATCATTAGTTCTAGCAATATATTCTAATCTTGTTCCCTCTTCATTTGTAAACAAGTTTCTAACTTGGACAACATCAGAATTTTCTTCTTCTGAAATTCTTAAAATAGTACGATCAAAAGTTCTGTATTCAATCGCTTTTGTTTCTAGATCTAGAACAATAAAAGCCGCTGGGTCATTTAACCCTAAACTTCCTGGGTTTAAAGCAATCACATCATCTTCTTTATGAAAATGAAAATTATGAGTATGACCAAACAAAACTAACTTTTCTAATTCTTTTTCTTCTCTTGAAACTAATTCGTCCAAAGCAGTTTTAGCAATGCATAATCTACTTTCCGGTATTTGAGAATTGTAATCTGCTAAATTATGTCTAATGTAAATTGCAGTATTATCTAAAACAAAAGTACTACCGTTTTCATGCGTCGTCGCATCAATACTGCTCATTTCACCAGTAAATCCCCATCTATCCATTCCACCAGAAGCTTCATCCCAGAAAACTGCATGTAAATTTATTCCCTGGTAAGCATCGATTGCTCCATGTAAATCACCGCAGTCAACAATAGTTTCTATTTCATTATCTAGTGCAAACTGTTTTACTGCTTCAATTTTGCTTCTTTCTTTATGTGTATCCGAAGTTAAGATTACTTTCATTTTTCTTCTCCGTTATCTTCATCATCATTGTCATCAGGATTATCACTTTTATCTTCATCATCGTTTTTATCTTTACAATCATTATTATATCCGTATTTACCATCAACTATTAGTTCAGAATCTTCAATTAACATATTGTAAACGTCTCGAAGAGAATTATCTCCTTTCTCAACTTTTCCCAAATAAGACTTTTCTAATCCAACAACATTCTCTGGATAAGCGAACACTCTTGCTTCAGGAAATTTCTCAGTTACTTTATCGTACAACTGATCAGCAAAATTGCCTAACTCTTTTCCACGAGCTTCTGGAACCATGTCATCAAGCAAAGCATACTTCAAAGTTTCTCGATCTTCAATCAATTTTAAAGCGTCCTCATATGTTGAAGCGGCATAAACCCTAAACACGGTTGGACGTAACATATTAATTAAGTCCATCCTCAAATCATTTTTATCTTCAACAATCAAAAGAGATTTCATGAATATTCCATTGTTTGCATCTTGGTAACTAACGCCGGGATTAAAGTAAGCTTTAAAGCCACCTTTTTCCATCAGTGCTGCTTTGTAGATACTAACTTTTTCTTTCGGATCCGAAACATATTTGGAATTGATGATTTTATCAAACAATCCATCTAAAGAACATTGATCATAGTCAGGACATCCAGAACATTTAGCTGGATTCAGAGGACATCCAATACATTTAGCGGAATTCATTTTTCGTACCTCAACGCTTTTGCTAAGTAAGAAGTTATCAGTACTGGTGCTTCCAAGTTAGAATTCAAAGTTTCAACTGCTTCTTTAATTCTTGATTCTTCCCTTGCTACTAAAGCGTCTAACATTAAATCGCTAGTTAGGAAAGCTTTTACCGTATCCATATTCTTTGGCAAGTCTAAAGCGTAACCAGATTCTTCAGGATAGTTTCCTGTATATTGACTCGCTCCACCATAAAAAATACTGTACCTAGCGGCAATTAATCCACTTCCTCGAAGATCTCTTACTCTATCTTCTGCGGATTCAGTTGAACCGTGTACAGAAAAAGCAAGATCTCGTGGACCTTCGGAAAGAAAGTCATCAGGACTGTCTAACTTTATTTTATAGTTCTCCGTTATGATATGCTTTTTTCCGTTGAAGTTGTTTGGATCATGTCCAAAATCATCAATTTGCATCTTTAGATACTCTTCATCAAACCGGTCTCCCATATTTTGGTACAAGTACGGACTAAAAAGTCCAACAATAATTTGTTTTTTTTCTTCTGTCATTTTATTTATTTTTCCTCCATTAATTATACTGACGAATAAAATCTCTTTGATAGAGAAAAACCTCTACCTCTGCCCCTAAATCTTCAGAGTCTAATCTTTGGCCACATAAGTCATCTAAGTGACTAATTATTTCCAGCTGATCAGCATGGTGTGTTTGTCTATGTCCAAGAATATCACCCATCCATAATTCTCCACGTAAATGTTTTCTGCCATCTGATTTCTCATAAATCTTCACCGCTTCTTCCGGTGTACTAACATGAAAACCAGATCTCTGAAAAGACGAGGTAACATATCCAGGTCGAGCGAATTCTCTATATTCAACCACTATTTGTTCTCCTAATTTTGTTTCATATTCAATTTTAAACATTTTTATTTTCCTCGCATTATTTTTATTTAAACAAACTCAATATTAACTTTTGTTGTAGATTCATAAACAACAACCTGTTAATCCATCTCAAAAACCCACTTTAATGAAAATTCATTTTCACATACAGGAGTTTTTTCCATTATTACTTTATAGTAAGAAACAGAAAAGTATTAATATCTTTCTCATATTCTTCATATCCGGAATATGAAATAGCGCAAACTTTAAATAAGAGAACCACATTTAGAAAGATATGAAAAGAAAAATCATTAGGCAAGGCGGCGGAGGCGGAGGAACAATATACCTTCCGAAAAAGTGGATTGATCATAAAAACCTCCACCCTGGAGACGAGATAGACATAACAGAAGTAGATGATTGTCTTCTACTTTCCGCAGAGACTAAAACAACAAAGAAAGAAACAACATTAAAAATTCATTCTAACGGAGAAACATTTATCAGAACTAATCTTAGCGACTTATACAGATTAGGTTATGATAAAGTAAAAATCATCTACGAAAATAAAGATCAAGCAGATTATGTCGAGAGTGCAGTAGAGAATTTTCTGTTAGGAGTAGAAGTTACAGAGAAAGGAAAAAATTATTTGATTTTAGAAAATGTTGCTGAACCTAGTGGCGAGAAACAAGAAACATTAGTCAGGAGAATGTTTCTTTTAATTAAAGAATCTTTTGAACTAGTCCACAACGACCTAATTTCTGGAAAATTCAGTAATCTTCAACAATTAAAACAACTTACGTACAAAGTCGGCCAATATAACAATTTTTGTCGAAGAAACATCTCCAAAAAAAAGTTCACTGAAGAAAAAATCCCATTTCATTGGAACATGTACGTTTACTTGCTTTTAATTCAAGGAAATTTATTACATTTGTACCAATTTTTAGATAAACAAAAGAAACTAAAAATGTCAAAAAAGAATATTTTAATCTTCAATAACCTGGAAACAGAATTTAATAATTTGTACCACGGATTTTTTAAGAAAGATTTGAATGCCCTAGAAGAAGTTAATGACCAAGCCAGAAGTCTCCTCTATAAAGATACTTACAAACAATTAGAAAAAGTTACTGGAAAAGAATCAATTACAATTTATTATTTTGGAGAAATGGCCAGATTAATTTATTTAATAACTTCGCCAATGCTAGGGATTTTACTGGAGTAAATCCAGATAAGTTTTGGCAACAGCCAGGTAACCAGGAACAGTATTTTCTTTTTTCCAACATTTATTTCTAAATTTAGCTAATCTTAAACTTTCAGTTAACATCGTTTCATAAACTCTCTTCTTGAATTGTTCTTTATTAACAACAAAATCAGAATCAACATTTTCTCTTAACAAGATATAATTATCAACATAATTAGTAACTTGACTTACATCTTGCGCCAATTCAAAACCATTACTTTCGTCAAGTAAAGCTCTCGCTAAATCTTTATACTCAGTTCCGGGAGCAGCGTTAGAAGAATCTCCTAATACTCTTCCCTGGAACCAGTTATCTTCTTTAGCATCATTATGGGCAATGGTTCTCTTTTGATAATGTTCTTTATTCTTAGTAATGTTAGTATAAACTCTTTCAAATGGTTTAACTTCTTCGCCCAACTCTTTCTCTAAAGTAGAAAATGAAAAGAACTTTTTTACAGTTGGCTTGAAAACAGGATTATCTAATTCTGATTTTAGTTCTGTGTGTAACATTGATAAAACGTACATCCGATGAGAATAATCATCTTCTTCAATGTTTAATTTTGCAAACAAATCACTTTTTTCAAGATCATTAATTTCGTTTTCAGTAACAATTTTTGAACAAACAATAAACAAATCATCATTACCAACCACTTGGCCAGAATTGAAATCGTAAACTTGAGACAAATATTTTCCCAATGATGGATTTCTTTCTGCAATCTTAGAAACTTGATGTTCTTTTTCCGCTGCATCTCTACCACGGCAAACTTTAGGGAATAAATCTTTAGTAGCTAAAACTGCCCCCAAATCATTTAGTTCTTCCCTTTCTTCTCTACTAAAAGCATCTAATGGATGTCCAGACTGATAAATGATTGGAATTCTCCGGTTCCCTAATTCCTGTTTTAATTTTCGTAATCTTTCAATACCTTTACCTAAAGCTCCAGGAAATTTGGAATCCCAAGCATTATCAATAAATATTGCTGAACAAGATTCTAAACATTTAAAATCTAAATCTTCTTCTAAATCCTGAACTAATACCTTATGTGCAGTAGCTGGTGAGAATTCGCCCAATAATATCTTTTCCCGGTCACTTAAAACCAAAAAATTGTAATCCATTCTTGATTGCATATTTCCGGCATTTAAAGATTGGTCTATAAAAGGTAAATAACTGTCCCACATATTATTTTTATATTCATGTTGTAAAGATGATAAAGACCTTTCTGATGTTCTTCCGAACATTTTTCCGGTCATTTTGTAGCACAAGAAGTGCATTAATGTAGGAAAATTATTCTGATTTACTTTTTCAATTTCAACATTTTCTAAATCTAAACCTAAATTTAAACCGATTAGGTTCAATGAAGCATCAAAGGCCCTATTAATAACTCCATCATTAAATTTCGGCAAATATAATATCACTTCACTATTAGGAAAATCTTCTTTTAATTTTTTAGTAGTCAGATAAGGAGTTATGATTTCTTTCAGTGAAGGAAAACTGCTTAAATTAGCATTTACTAAAATCACACTTGGATCAGGTAAATGATTTTTATAGATATTATAAATGTCATTATCATCACTAATTTTGTTATGAGAAAAATCACGAATAAATGTAGAACCACCACAATCAATTCCTAATTGTTGTTCAGCAAACTTTTCTATTGCACGTTCATTATCAACATGATCAAGAGCAATATCCCCGAATTTTAAGTTGCATCGATCATCAACTACTAAAATAGAACCTTCTCTTTTCTCCATGATCTTCAATAACTCTTCATCTAGCGACATTACATATACAGATAATATGTATATTTATAAACTTTTTGATGTTTTTATCACTTATAAGTGAAAAGAAAAGAAAACAAACATTTTTAATGATTGCGGAAATATTAAACAATTATGGAAATTGAGTTTGATTTAACGAAAACAGTGGACGAAAATGCTGGCAATTACTTTAATCTAGCAAAAAAAGCCAAGAAGAAGCTAGCTGGAGCAAAAGAAGCACTAGTTGAAAGTAAAAATAAACTTGAAAAATTAAAAAAAGACGAAGACAAATTTATGGTTGAAGAAGCTAAAAAGTTGGAAAAGAAAGAACGGAAACGTGAATGGTACGAAAAATTTCATTGGTTCATTTCTTCTGAAGAATTTTTATGTATTGGTGGTAAAGATGCTACTTCAAACGAAATTGTTGTTAAAAAACATACTGAAAAAGAAGATTTAGTATTCCACACAGATATGGCTGGAAGTCCATTCTTTGTTATTAAGAACGGCCAGGAAGCCACTGAAATTACAATTGAAGAAACTGCACAAGCAGTAGCTGTATATTCAAAAGCGTGGAAATTAGGCCATACAACTGCAGACGTTTTTTACGTTAAACCAGAACAAGTTAGTAAAGAAGCACAAACGGGAGAATATATGAGTAAAGGAAGTTTTATGGTCAGAGGAAAAACAACTTATTTACATCCAAAATTAGAATATGCAATCGGCCTACTCAACGAAGAAATTATCGGTGGTCCAATAAACGCAATCAAAAAGAGAACAAAAAATTTTGTAAAAGTTATTTCTGGAAAGGAAAAGAAAAGCAGTTTAGCAAAGAAAATCAAATCAAAACTTAAAGGTGGCGATTTGGATGACATAATTAAATTCTTACCTGCCGGTGGCGGGATGATTAAAAAAAATTAAATATGGAGATTCTTAGGAGTATCTCCTATGTTTAAAGCCAGTTGATGGTAATAAAAACCATTTCCAGTCATGTAAAACATGAACTTTTCATCTTCATTGGTTTTTCCAGCAAGGTAATTTATTGTTAACGAATTCCCACACTCATGTATCTGCTCTTCAAGACTATCAACTCTTCTAATCCATCCTTGATCAACAACATCAATATGCTTATTTTTAATTAGTTCTGAGATTAAAACATTATTTCCAATTAAATGTTTGTATAAATCATTCCCTAATTCAATACCAGGGTGACTAATCAAGACAGGAATACAAAAACCTTCTTTAAGATCCATAGCCCAAAGCTCGCTTGAATCAGTGTGATTCATGTGATTAGAATAATTAAACACAGCAGCTGCAAATCTGTTTCCAATGAATAAATCTTTAAGTTCATTCTCATAAAAACCGTTAGTCCCAATCTTTAGTAAATACATGGCATTTTGTTTTTTTGCATCACTCATTTTTCTTTTACCTCCCCTCACAGGAATTGTTTAATTATATTATATTTAAATGGAAACTATTTAATATTATGTTGTAGAAAAATCAACAACAAAAAAGAAAGAAAAAGAAAATAAAAGAACCTATTCTAATGAACAGAGTTTACCAATTTCAAGCACCGAAGTTCCGGAATCAGAATCGTAACTATTAAATCTTATGTTCCAATTATCACTGATTAAAGATTCAGTTTGTTCGCCCTGATCATTTATTGCTTCTGTTAAAGTATCTCCAACCCCAACGTAATAATTGTCTTGAGCAACAATTTCTACTTTAATTGATGCTAAGTTAAACGCTCCGCCATCAATCTTACCTTCAATGATAACAGTGTTAGATTCAACAGTTTCACCATCAATTCTCATTGAACCAGATTCACCAACACTATCAGTGTAATCGTTATCAGAAATAACAATCTCGTTCGGGCCGGTAAAAGTTAGTTCAATACTATTATCATCCACCAACTTTACAGCTTTAGTAATAGTATATTCATCAGCAAACAAAGTTATAACCTGGTCTTCTAAATCGTCATAAACGCTGTTCATGATATCACTTTGAACATCATCATCAAAAATCAAATTATAAGTTGCAACATAATCTCCACTTTCAACTAAAAAATGATTATCAGGTTCATCATCATCGTTTTCAACGTAAGTTACAGATTTTGAATTGTTATCAAAATTTAAGTTTTGTCTGTAAAGGAAAGTACCTTTACTATTCTCAAACTCGCCAGGTGCAAAAATGATAGTTAATTCAGCCTCATCAATCAAAACATTAGCATCAGCTAAAGTTTCCTCGCCAATAAGTTCAACTTCAATTGAATCACACCAGCTAGATGTTCCGCCTCCGCCAGCACCTAACGAAATCGCAGAATTATTTTCAGGTTCAGTAGGCTCATCAGCAACACATTTTTTATCTTCACAACCATTTTCACAAACTTTTATCGGAGTTTTCCACTTTAAATCATCACTGTTACAAAAAAATGAATACAGTTTATCACCAACACAATGGTGAGTTGCAAGTTCCCGTTTATACCCTAAAGAAGAAGTCATGACAACTCTTTCACTATTTTGTTCACAAGTCCAAGATACTTTTACTCTCTCAATTTTCTTTTTTACACGAGAAGCTTCAGAAGAAATTCTTCGAGTAGCCTGACCAGCTAAAGCAGAATCGTCATCAGCAACAACCTCAACAAAATCTTGATCAGACAATTCTTCAAAATCTTGATTAATTTCTTCTTCAGAAACTTCTTCACTTGCACAACTTACTAAGAATAATGATACTATTAACAATCCAATTATGATTAAACTTTTTTTTATCATTTTATACACCTCGTTTTAATAAACTGATTATAATTTATAATGAATGATACACTCATTTATATTTATTTCTGTATTTGTAAAAAATATTACAAATGCAGTTTCAAAGCCCGAATGGCTTTTTTACTTTTTCTTACTACTTTTTTTCTTAACTTTTTTCTTTTTAGAAATTTTCTTCTCAATTCTTAAAGCAATTTTATCACTAACTTTTCCAGGAATACCATACTTTAATCCCCAAACCATCCGATGCAGGACACTTTTTCTGGTAACGATACCTCGAAACTTACCATTGTCCATTACGGGTAGGATTCCCAAATTTTGTTCCATGAAGCTGCGGAAAGCCGTATAGGCATTATCATCACTTCTTAAAGTTCTTACTTGCGAAAATGGTAACGATACTTGTTGAAGTTTTAACATTTCTTGCATTTTAAATGGCATTTTTTCGATCCGTTTAGTGTCAAGGATGCCAGAAAAATGTTTATCCATAACCAAAAAAGTTTCATGTTCAGTGTTAGAATACTTTTTGATAAAATCTGAAAACGGTAATTTCGGACTAAGTTTGATAACTTTCTTATGAATAAGTTCTTTAATTTTAATATCTTTTAACACTTCTTTAATAATAACTTGTTCATAACTCATCCCGGCAATGAAATATAAGAATGCCCCTAAAAAAATGAACCATAACCCGTTTGCTAATCTGCTAATTAGTGATATAATACCTAAAAAGACAAGAACACCAGCAAAAAATTTACCGCCAGCAGCAGCAATATGGGTTGCTTTTTTCAAATCTTTATAGTATGCATGAAGTATTGCTCTTAATGCTCTTCCGCCGTCTAATGGAAATGCAGGAATCATGTTGAAAATAGCTAAAATTAAGTTCAGTTGATATAAGTAAAAAGTTATTGCTTCCACAAATAAAATGTTGCCATTGAACTTGTAAATTAAGAAAAATATCCCAGCAAGTAAGAACGAAAATATTGGTCCAGCAATAGCCATTTGAAACTCTGAACTAGGTTTCATATCTTCTCGAGTTATTCCAGCAACACCACCGAAAAAGAACAAGGTTATTGATTCAACTCCAATATGTTTAGCTTTAGCAACTAACGAATGTGAGAGTTCGTGTAAAAGTACTGAAACAAATAATAGTAAAGAAGCGGTAATTCCCATGGTCCAATACATTACTTGAGTTTGACCAGGAAAAAATTGCGGGAAAAACGAAGCTGATAACATCCACGCAATAAGAATAAAAACTAACCACCAACTAAAATGTAACTTGATATCTATCCCAAAAACTTTAAACAGTTTCATTGAACCTTTCATGAGGGTTAAAGTAATATTTTTAGTTATATAAATGTATGTTTTTTATAAAAAGAAAAAAAAGAAAAAGAAATGTTTATTCATCTAATATTTCTAATGGTTTTATTTTCGAATCTAAATATTTGTAATCTAAATCAATATCTAAATTAGTCTCAAAAGCAGCATCCCCATTAACATTAAAAGTACAAACAATTGTGCCTTTATTATTAATTAATTTTACAAAGTTATTAGGAAGACAATGATCTAATTCCCCTCCACTTAATTGAACATTGTAACCAACTTTGTATAAATCATCATAATCAAGATTTTGCGTGCAACTTTGAAGGTCAATTTCAGAACTAAGTATTTTTCCATCTCCAAAATTTTCTAGTTCTATTTCAAAAACTGCTTTACCATCACTAACCATATTAACTTCTACATTAACAACATCAATAGGTGCTACTTCATCACTTTGTATATTAATATTTTCAGGAACACACTCTT
>CAZXEM010000017.1:0-19235 GCA_964639875.1 uncultured Methanosarcinales archaeon
GTTAAATACAATAAAATTTCCATTTCTATGACAACAAAAATAGGGGAGTTCTAGTCCTTCGGACAGTTAGTTTTTACTTCGTAAAAGAATTTAATATTTCAATAGGGGGAGTTCCTAAAATCTATTTGGGCGTTTGTTCTCTAAGTCTCTGGACTAACTTTCTTCTTTCTAAAAAATACAATCAATATAAATATCAGTAAGATAATAATTCCTACGCCAATAAGCACACCAAACAAGACTTTCTTTATTGGTTTTCCTTCTTCAATCTCTTCTTTTGGAACTTCTTCTTCCTTATCAACTTCTTCTACTATTTCAATTTCTTCTTTTTTGGTTTCATTAGCAACAAGCTTAATCTCTTTTTTAGGACAATCCTTATCTTCTTCAAAAGTACAATCAGGATCACAAATGCCATCACTTACTTTATCGCAATAATTATCTTTTCCTCCAGATTTACAATCTTGCGGACAGCTTTTATAGTTTTCATTACTATCACAAACTAAATTTAAATTACAATCTTGTATTATTGGAATTGAAACTTCCTTTTCAAATACTTCAAATGAAGAAACATCTTGAGCAGGTTTATATGATTCTTCATAAACCGTAGCATTCAAAGAATAAACTCCAATAAGTTCGGGAATAAATAAAACCGGTAAATCAAGAACCTGTTCATCCCCATTTGGCTTGATTAACCTTGCTTTTACGTCTGATTCTAATAGCGTGGGACTATAAGAAATAAAAATAGTATCATTAACTATAAATGTTTTTGATATGTATTGGCAATCTTCATCTTTACATGCTCTCAACCCAAAATCAAGATAAGGAGAGACGTTTATATCAAATTCTTTTTCAACAATAATTTCAGTGGGTTCAATAATTTTTACGAATGCAGTACATTTTTGGGGTTCAAATTTCTCATCTACCATCAAAAAATAATACCCTGCATTAAAAGTTTCATTTGTGGAAATGTTTATTAAGATTGGTGCAGGTTCGTAACTTGCTATATGGGCACATACAATTGATGATAAATAACTGATTGTAAGATTTTCATCTGAATTAATAGAATAATCAAAATGTATTCTTTCTCCTTCTTTAAAAGAATCAGAAATATTAAGATCGATTAAAATTTCGGCATTAGCTATGCTTGAAACAAGTATTAACAAAAAAATCACTTGCATGAACTTTATCTTAATATTTTCTATTGCTCGTGTCATTTGAAACCTACCTTGCCCCATTTTTGATATTTCTTAGTGGATTTTAATGTTAATGTCGGATCGCCTAGGAATAAAGCTTTATTTTCACCAATTTGTTTTCCTTCTCCATTGTATTTCTCGGAATCCATCTTAAAATAATCATAATCATGATGAATGTTCATGGCAACTTCACCCATAGATAGGGATTGAGTTATATAGTATAAAGCAGCATTATTTGTAGATCCTGCAGGTTCGCCAGCACCTTTTATTCCAAAACCTCTAATCACATAACCCCAATAGCCTAATCCTCCTTTTCTTAAGAAATTCATACCAAATGTTTTTGTTGCCTGGGGAAGTTTGTAGGTTTTAGCTTTAATTGTTGCTCCCGAGTAAAAAGAGTTTGTATGACATGCCCAGGTTATAGCAAAAGGGAGGTCCAGTTTTGGTATTTTGTCTGATGAAACTCCTGCCGAGGAATAAGAGCCATGACCAAAATAAGTGATAAACTGTTTTTCTTTTAATGAATCAATTTTTATTCTTCCCTCATCAAATTTACAAGTAATACCCTCCAGTGGATTTGATGTTTGACATTCTGTTGTATATCCTGTATTTTTAGCATTATTCAACAACATAGGAAATGTAGCTGAAAGATCAGGTCCCGCATTCTCATCCTCTTCCCAATTTAAATCATTCCAGATTACTGCAGTATATTCATCATCTCCATAAGTATTTGAGAAAAGCTCATCATAAAACAAAGAACGCATAATGTAAGAAGAGGTATCAGATAAAGTAATTCCATATATTCTTCCTGTTTTCAGTTCAAGCTTCTCGTCTTGACATTTAACAAATTTCTCACGTCCAAAAATATTATTAGCTTTTCCGTGCGGAAATTCACAATTATTAGCATAGAACCTGTCTGCTGAAAATCTAAATTGATAGGGCTCCTTATTATCATCGCGTATATTGCCGGAATACCATACAGATGCAGGAATATTATTGGGATCTGCTATTATAGTTAAGTACTCTGGCTTTTTTCCGGGAAAAAAAGCATCTATTTTTGAAAGAAGATTGTTACGTATTTCTAAAGTTTTAGAAATTAAAATTGTATTTATGTTTTTAAGATCATTTTCAGAAAGTCCACTAAATCCATCGCCAAGAGATATGACTTTTTTATCAACATCAGAAAAGATTCCTTCTTCAATCTCATCCTGAAAAAATATTATTTCATGCTTACCTGCTGCTAACAAAGGGGCACTTAAAGATAAAGAGTTAAATGGTTTTGAAATCTTTCCGCCTAATTCTGTTTGAAATTTTTCTGGCATTTGTACATTAACATCATTTGGATTAACAATAATTATTTTATCCGTGTTAGTTAGCTCGATAAACTTCTTTTGAAGTTTCGGCAAATCATATCTTTCTTCACAAGTAGCATTGTTTGGACAGGAATCAATATCTATCAGCACTACATTTTTGCCATCAAAATTATCTGGTTTATCTAATACACTTCCTTTGATAATGAAAGGCGCATTTATTAAAGAAGCATACGTTGATGCTAGCAAAGAGGATTTATAATCCTCATTAACATAAACAACTGTATCATAACTGCTCCAATAATTAATGATTGTTTCTGGATCAATTCTTTGAATCTGGTTTTGATTTAATCCTGCACCTGTGTCACTAATTAATAAATTATCAAATCCCAAGGGTGTTTCACCAACTAAAGTTACTTTTTCAGTATTATATTGCTGTAAGAAATGGATTATTGAATCTGCATCAAAACCGTTATCTTCTTCGTGGATTATTAGCAAGGGTTGTTTGTTGATTTTATTTTCTTTTGTCCAGATAGTTAAAGGAACTAATTGAAGAACATTTTTCCAGTTTTTATCTGAAATTATAAAAACTTGATTTTGATGATCCATTTCTTCATCAGTAATCCCGGGTCCAAATTCACTGAAATGACTTATTTCTGTAATCAATCTGTTGTTCACAACATCAATATTGCTTGGTAAAGAAATCCACTCGTCTGCTTCTTCATCAAAGTATTTTACTTCTAATTCTTGTTCATGAAATCCCTCCGGCAAATCAGAATCTTTATAATCGGTTGTTAGAATGATTGGCGGCTCAAAAGCTGCCCCGTCTGGTTTGAAGTCATATTTAAAGAATCCAATAATTGGATAAGTGGTTCCTAAAATTCTCATACTTATTGATGTTAATGGATTGTTATTTTGATCCATGGCTCTAGTTCCTTCAGGGATTGTTAAAGCGGCATCACCATTAGGTACTGATACCGATTGAGTGACAAAGCCATCTTGGTCTGTATGTAAATTAATATGAGATATCAATGACATTTTGGAATTAAATTTATTCAATTGAGAAGTTTGTGACTCTTTTCTAATTGTAATGGGATAACCTACATTAACTGACATTGAATAATTGCTTATTACAGTATCGGCTTGTATTGACTCAGTTGAAATATTAAGTCCTTGTTTTTCAAAAATCGTAAAATTAATGCATTTTGAGAGATTAGATTTAACATACCCTGAAACTCTAGATTCATTTAATCCAACAACATCAACAGAGCTCAATAAGATCTTATCTAAACACGAAGAAACAAAAGAGTTTACAGAATTCACTTTTGACTGAAAATCGAGTAATTTTTGTTGCTCTGTTTCGATCTCAGATTTCTCAACAACGGTTTTTACATAAAATAAAATAAACACAGATATCAATATGACTATCCCTAAGATAATAAACACCGTTATCTGTCCTCTTTTATGCATGAAATAATAGTAGAATTTATTAATTTATAAAGGTAATCAAAACAAACACCTATTTCTCCTTAATCTAAACTAACGGAACTCCCCTAGATCTATTAACAAAAAAGCCTTCGGCTTTGATGAAACGAACTCCCCCTAACTACTTGTTCTCGATGTAACGCTTCGCTTTCTAGATAGAACTGAACTCCCCTAGTGCTTCGCACATATACACTCCCTGCGGTCGAATTAATAGGAAATGGAAATTTTACTTTGCGGACGCAATTTTCCAGAACTCCGCTTCGCTCGTAACTGGAAAAGTATTTAACAGCGATTATCCAGTTCGGAACGACCGCCTTCGGCTATTTTGCCAAGCAAAATTCGTTCCTCTCCAAAATGCTTTAATGTCCTTCGGACTTAAAGCACTTCGGATAATCGCGACGTTAAATACAATCGAGTCTTGGAAACATTTATATAACTTTTTAATTCTATAAAACTATGGCAAAAAAAGTTGATGGATGCGTTCATTTAATATTCAAAGATGGACAAGTAGTTAATGTTTTTACTCATTTGAGTAAATTACCAAAAAATGGTGTTGTTCATCTTAAAGGAGATAAGATTTATACTATTGAAGAATTTAAAAAGTCGCATCCAAGAGATCATCACGAATTAAAAAAGCATAAAAAGAAAGTTAATATTGGAGAGTTTTAGTTTCCAAGACTCGACTTCTTCGGATTTCTTCGAAATCCTCGACCACGTTGCACTTTCGCCTTCGGCTCGGGGCATTTAACAGGGATCCCGATGTTATGTTGTTCAGGTATATTTTCCCCTGAAGAAACTATTACTCTTTCGATATCTGAATATTCATTTGATATAGTCATATTAATTTGAATAACTTTTTTTTAATCAATAAAACTTTTATTTCTTGACGACGGGTCCAATTCCAGGAAGTGGAGGATGATTACTGGGTCCACTAATACCTGGGCCGCTAACAATTCTTCTTCTTCTCCTAGTCCCTCCTCCCAGTTGGTATGAAGGAGTCATTACCGTTGCAACTTGTTGAACTTCTTGCTTGACATTTGTTGTAGGTTCTTTACAAACTTTTTCTTGACAGTATTTATTTTTAAGAATTTGTTGAAACGCATTTCTGATCAGTTCCGCTTCATCTTTTTCCTTTACAGTTATTTGATAACCTTTTAAATCTTGATCTAATTGTTGGTAAACTGTTTTTGCTTTTTGATAAGTTTTTCTTCTTTGCTTTTCTGTTAAATGATGACCTAACAATTCTCGAGAAAAATTTCTGCTCCAATCTTTAAAATCACGATAATCTTTTTGGTAATAACAAATATTTTCCAGTTCGCCGCTACTAACGTTAAAAAAAGCTACTGAAGTGTAAGTGAAACTTTTTTTACAAACTTCTTCATTTCTGTTGAGGGCCATTTCTCCCTCTATGATGTCATGATAATTTATCTCTTGATCCAAATCAATTTTTTTGTACCTATCATGGACATAAATTATTGAGACAGAAGATGGAATTCCAACATTTTTTTCCAAAATTTCTACTTTATAATGTTCTTTAACTTTCATTTCTGGATGATTAGTTTCAACGATTTTTTCTAACATTTTTTTTTTTGGAATTGAAACTTTATAAACTTTTTCTATAATCACACTCAAGTAGTCACAATCTTAACCAAAAACTATTTTAAACCCCGCCATTTTTACTCATTTAGGTGATTATAAATGAAACTTATTATGGTTGGTCCGCCAGGTTCTGGCAAAGGTACAGTCTCAGAAAGACTAGAAAAAGATTTTTCATTAAAACAAATTTCTACTGGGGTTCTGTTACGAAAAAATATTAAAGAAGAAACTGAACTGGGAAAAATTGCTAAAAGTTACATCGATGCCGGTAATTTAGTTCCTGACGATTTGGTTATTAAAATGTTGAGGGAAGAAATTGTCGGGAAAGATAACTATGTCTTGGACGGTTTTCCACGGACAATTCCGCAAGCTGAAGCTATTGCTGATTTAGAAATTACTGCCGTAATCAATTTAGAAGTTCCTGAAGAAGTTGTTGTTGAACGTTTTTCTGGAAGAAGGATGTGTCCAAAATGTAGTGCTGGTTATCACATCAAATATGTTCCCCCAAAAACAGAAAATGTTTGTGATAAGTGTGATAGTAAATTAATTCAACGTGACGATGATCAGCCGGAAACTGTTCGCGAAAGATTTAATGTTTACCGAGAAAAAACTCAACCTTTGATTGATTACTTTGAAAACAAAGGATTAATTAAAAATGTTGACGGTGCGCCCGCTCCAGACATTGTTTATGCTGATGTTAAAAAAGTGGTTGAAGAGCTTCAACTTTAATTTTTTCTTTTTCTTTTATCATTATGTAGTGATAAAAACCAAAAGATTTATAAACCAATAAAGCAATTTCTGGTTTATGGTTCCTCGTGATGTATTTGAACTGGAAACAGTAGTAAAATTCCTTGGTAAAGACGGTGATAGTGATATCACCGGAAGAAGAAGAGAAGATATTCTTAGAAGTTTAAGATATAAAGCAAACCAAGTGGATAGTGCTAGTGAAGTTTTAGAACTTGTTTTAGATACTTTAAGTGAACGTGGTTATAAGGGAACAAGGATGTGGGCTAAAGACGGAGAGAAATATAAACTGGTAGCAGCCGCAGATGTTCCTCAAGTTTTGTTAGATAAAGAATTAGGTTTTGAAGTTAATAATGTTTTATTGGAAGAAATTTTTAAACGTGAAGGAGAACCAGCTTATTTTGAAGATACTACGCAAAGTAGTGCTTTAATGATTGGGCCAATTGATCCGTTGAACCATATTCTTGCAAGATATCCTCGAGCTAACCACATGTTAACTTTTTCTTATTCAAGCTTTTCTAACAATTTAGCATTGAAAGATTTTAAAGGTTTAATGGTTGTAAATTATGATTTAGAAGATTTAAAAGATATTGAAGTTGACGAAACAGGAAAAGTTTCTAATAAAGAGAAAGAGTTTTTAGAAAAAATTGCTGAATGGGTTGTCGCTGATAAAGTTGTGAGGATGATGGAACTTAATCGGGAAGGAGTTTCTGGATTATATAACCAATTAAAATTTCATGGTGACTGGGATAGATACATGAACAGGTTTCATCTTACTGGCGAAACTCAAGGTTTAATTAATATTGATTTAGATAATTTAAAAAAGCTTAATAGTAATTATGGTCATTTAGCGGGAGATAAAGTCCTTAGTGAAATTGGAAAAATGTTAAGGGAAATGGAAAGTAAAGATGTTCGACCTTACCGGCAGGGTGGAGATGAATTTGCAATAATTATCCGTGGAGATTTAGAATGCGCTCGACAGTATGGAAACAAGTTGTTAGAAGAATTTAGAAACATTTGGGTTCCTGAAGGAGCAGATCCACGGACAGCAAGTATCGGGATTGCAATGACAGAACAAGGAATTATGGATGGAGACGAATGGGCTCAACGAGCAGATGATGCCCTTTATGCTGCTAAATTCAAGGGAAGAAACCAAGTTTGTGTTCATGATGAATATGATCCTAAAATTCTTTTAAACCGCGATGAACTTTAAAATTACCATTAAGCCGATACCTAAAATCAAAGCAATATATTTATATTGATTAAAAAATCTGGACTTATTATGGACTCTAAAATAAAATTTTCAGAACTTCGTACAATTTCAGACTATCCAGCAGACCAAGTAATTTCTGCTTTACAAAAAGAAATTCGTCAAGGTAACTTTGAAAATGCTTCTTTTTTTTGCATAGAATTATTAGAATCGGGAGAAATATTTGTCAATAAATTTTGGGAGAGAATGTTAGTGATTGTTGTTGAAGATGTTTCTGATGTAGGGGCAATTAACGCTATCAGAAATCTTAAAACCGCTTATTTTGAATTAAAAGAAGCAAAAGTATGGGATAGAGATATGCAAGCTATTAAAGCAGTTCAAATTCTTTGTGAAGCAAAGAAAGATAGAATTGTTAGTGAAATCTATGATTATTTAAAGATTAAAAGAAAAGATGGATTAAAAATTGAAATCCCTGATTATGCTATTGATATGCATACGAAACAAGGTAAAGAAGAGGGAAAAGATCATTTACATTTTTTAGAAACCAGTGCGAAAATCAATAATGTTAAAGAAAATAAAAATATGAAATATTTGAATGAATTGATTGCACATGCTAAAAAGAATAAATCCTAAACAATAAACTTCAACACGACCATTAAGCCGATTCCTAAAATCAAAGCAAAGATGTGCCAGAAAGAATCTTTAGGACCGCACTCTTTATGTAATTCTGGAATTAAATCTGAACCGGCAATGTAAATGAATCCGCCAGCAGCGAAAGGAATTATTAAACTGATGAATGTTTCTGTAGCGAATAATAAACCTATGGCTGCGCCAATAATTGCTACTAACGCGGAAAGTAAATTGTAAAATAAAGCTTTAGATTTTTTTAATCCTGAATATAATAAAACTCCAAAATCACCAATCTCTTGTGGAACTTCGTGTAAAATAACGGCAATGGTAGTAGCTATACCTAAAGGAATACTGGCAATATAACTTACAGCAATAATTAATCCGTCAATAAAGTTATGGACACCATCTCCAACTAGATTCATAACCACTAAATGGTGTTTATGTCCCCCACATTCTGGATCGTGGCAGTGATGCCAGTGAACATACTTTTCAATTAGAAAGAATACTAAAATCCCTGCGAGAACAGATAAAGAAACTGTTAATGTAAAGCCAGAAGTTTCTATCGCTTCCGGGAGTAAATGTAATAATGCACCACCAAACAATGAGCCGGCTGAAAGGCTTACTAGAAATAATAAAGTTTTTTTTAACGTTCTTTTTTGTAATAAAAAGAATAATATACCCAGTAATGATATTAGAGAAACAATAATTACAGATACAATTGTATATAAGATCACGCTCATTTTAAATTAAAGAAAAAAAAGAAATATATAAATGTTCCCTATGTGTTGGATTGCCTTAGTTACATGAGCACTACGCACGGCACCCATGATTTTTTCCTAAAATGCGGAAAAAATGTGCCTCCATTGGCGGTAGTGCTCCAGTAACTAATAGTTCTAACCGAATAAAACCCATAATGTCCAGACAGATAATATTCCCCAAATTAAAAATACTGGAATTAACCTTTTTCTTTCTTTAAGAATTTCTTTTCCGAACTTTAAGTATAGTTTTGGAGACATTACTAAAACTAAAGCAAAAGTCATCATTCCAAACAACGATGCTACTATTAAAGTAACTGGCCCTAGGAGTAAACCTAAATAGATTCCTAACGCTAAAATAACAATACCTACAAAAACGCCGAGCAAAGTAATATGTTTGTGCATTCCTTCTAACATTTTTGCTAACCATTTTGGATTAAACAAAAACACTAACGCTTTTAATAAAGTTAAAATTGCAATTACTAAAGCAATTATTTCCATTGGATTCATTTTATTCTACCTCTTTTTTTATTTTTTTAACATTGCCATCATTGGTTTAATAACAAAGACAACAAATATTATTACATACCAATACCAAGCTAAATATGTTACTGTAATCCAATATTTAGCAATCAAAAAAGCTAATGCAAACATTGCAATTTCGTCTGAAGCCACATCTAATAAAGTGAACCTTTTCTTTTTATAATTAAATAATTGTACTAGTCCCATTTTGATTTACCTCTTTTTCTTTTTTCCTGCTTTCTTACCAACAACGATCCATTTGTAAGTCCACCAAAATATTGCTGAAACAACAAAAGCGGCAACCGCAACGTACAATATTTTTAATAAACCCCAGCCGACCATCCAATGTCCACCTTTTGCTCCATAAAAACCACAACTACCAGTTTTGTTCTTAAGACCTTCAGCGAGAACTAATGGTAAAGCTGAAACTGTTGAGAGAACACTTGTTACTATTTTCTTCATTATAATTCACCTCTTTAGTGTTATTAGAATCATTTAGAAGTATTTAATAGTTTCCTAATCAAGCTGTAAATTTAAATAAAATCAAATTCCAACTTAGAATAATCAAGCAATACAGTACTCTTAGTAACCAAACCACCCTGCAACTCTTTCAACAGATCAAACAATGTAGAGATTGGGATATTATTTTTCTTACTAATACTTGTAAGCTTTTCTCTAGAGTTCTCTCTAAGATGTGTTAAAAGTTGTAAAGTTTTCGGATTCATTATCTATCAATAAGAGCACCATAGTCACAAATTTTTTGATTTTCTTTGAAAGCAGTTCCAATCTTTTTCCCAATAACATGATAATCCAAAAATGTTGTTAAAACAAAATCTAATCTTTTGTTTAAACAATCACCATGTAAAGCTACAACTTCTCCTACAAACAAATCATGACTTGGTAAATTAATTATCTTAGTGACTTTACATTCAATATTAATAGGGCATTCTTTTATTAATGGGGGTTTTACTTTATTAGATTTTACAGAGGTCAAATTAGTATTCTTAAATTTATTTACGTCTTTTCCTGAAAATGTACCACAATAATCTATTTTTGATAATATCTCTAATGTTGGAACATTGACAACAAATTCTCCTGAATCTTTAATTATTTTATTTGAATACTTTTCTGGCCTAATTGCAATTGCAATCATCGGTGGATCTTCGTTGACTCCAGTAACATAGGTAATAGTTATTATATTTGGGTTTCCATTTCCATCAACTGAAGTAACTAAAGTTACAGGTAATGGAAAAGTTTTCATTGTTGCTTCTTTGATTTGAGTTTTAGTTTTCATTTTTTTATAAAGCCAATATTTTTTGGTTCATGTATGAAACGACTAGAAATAGAAGAATAATCTTCAAATAATTCTCGGCCAAAGTATCTTCTAGTGTTACCTATTAGGGTGCGATCTCTATTAAAAGCGCC
The DNA here is from genome assembly GCA_964639875.1 of uncultured Methanosarcinales archaeon. Classification (GTDB taxonomy): domain Archaea; phylum Nanobdellota; class Nanobdellia; order Woesearchaeales; family GW2011-AR9; genus CAZQLW01. Next base: position 10,868 of record CAZXEM010000017.1, read on the forward strand.
TTTGTCTTTACCTCCCCCAACAACAGTAATACCGCACCCGTTATCATTTTCCATTGCACATCCAGAACAACTTTTTGGAATTATATCATTAATTTCAAGAGGATTTTTCTTTGCTTTTTCATATAATTGTGGGCATTGTACAGCACTAGCATTAAAACAATTAGTTAAATAATAAGCATCGCCCCTACAACCGCCAGTACAATCTACTATATAATCACACTCACTACAATGTCCTTCAATTCTATCTTCAGGAAATTGAAAAAACTTCCTTTGATCTGATTTTAATATGTCAAACAATTTATCACCATTCATAATATTGCCTAATACATACTGCTGACCAACACAAGGGATAACATCTCCATTAATTAAAACATGAATCCCTGTTTCAGGCATATGACACACTTTCCCATATGCTTGAGGTGTTAAAATCTTAGCAGCTAAATGAGGATACTTAGCTTTATCTATCTCTTGAAGTTTTCTGTAAACAGTTAGCAGTTCTTGAAGGGTAATATCTAAATGATTTCCTCTTGGAAAGTTTTCGCTAGCCTTTGTACATTCAATAACTTGTTCAAAACCGTGTTCTCTAGCATATTCAAATACTTTAAAGAGTTGTTCACTTTCAACAACAGGTCTAGTAATACAACATTGAACTGCTACTTTACTAGAATCAAAATATTTTTCTATATTTTCAAATGCTTTATTAACTTTAGGTAATGTGTTTGGAATCCCCATCAATTGATCTTGGATTTTTACTTCTTCATTACCATCTCCTATAACATGTCTTTGTACAGCAACAAAAACTCCCCTCTCTGCAATTTCTTGACAAAAAGTTTCATCTGCTAGTTTAAGCCCATTAGTTACCAATATCAAAGGGTCAAACTTATCTTTGGCAACCGCATAATCTATAAAATTAAATATCTCTTGGTGTAAAGCCGGTTCGCCGCCCAACAAATATAATTCTTGAAAATTATTATTTGTAGCTTCATCAACTATTTTCTTAAACAAATCAAAAGAAATTTCATTGACTCCCTCCCGTATTTCTTCATAAAAACAAGTAGGGCATTGAGCTTGACATTTTTGTGTTACGTCAATACCAACTCCAACATTTTTTTTATCTTTTAAATCTAATCCTACTTCTCTAAACGGCATTTTTCACAACCTCCATAAATTCACGTACTTTCTGCGAATCAATTTCTTGGTGATATGGTTTAATGTTTACTTCTCCTTCTATAGCATCACCTTTTTTCAAAGAAGTACTCACAATTACTCCATTAGAATAACAAAATAAACTCTTAATATTTTCTGCTGTTGCACCACTTCCAATAATAATAGGAATATTGGTTAAAGAATTAGTTTCTTTTAATTCATATAATTTAGGTGGATCCCCCGTAATTCTACCCGTAACAATTAATCCGTCGGCACCTTGAGCTATAGCTTCTAAAGCCGATTCCTCAATTGTTTTTTCTTTATCAATCATTTCTGCATGCTTAACTTGAATATCAGCATAGATTTTGACATCTTCAGCACCAAGATTTTTTCTAGTTTCTATAACGTCTTTAGAGTCTGAATAAATTTCTCCATAACTTGTTCGAATGTCATCAACAAATGCAGGAACCCTAACAAAATCACCACCTGTTTCATGAGCAATCTTTAATGCAGATTTATAATCATTAAACAAAACACTAATACCAAAAGATAATTCGGAATCTTTCATTAAGTCCTTGACTAAATAAGTCATCATTTCAACTGCTTCTTTAGTTTCATCAGTTGTCTGGTGTGGAAAATTATAATTGTTTTCTAGTATCAACGCACCTATTCCACCTTCTTCAAATGCTTTCAAATCTATTTTTGCTTTTTCAAGTATTTTATCGTAATTTTCAAACCCTTTATACCCAATCATTGGTGAAAAGTGTAAAGCCCCTATAACATAATTTTTCATTTTATTTCCTCCGAGTTATTTATATAAGTTTTATTTTTATTATTTTAAATTAAAAAGATAGAATTCTAACGCCAACTATCAAAGAAAAATTCAGTACTTACTTTAGTTTGTTGGTCGCATTTCATCTAGTTTAGAAACAGGTACTTCTACTTAAATTTAATGGCACAAATGGAAATATTTATAAAGATTAGGCCCATATTTGATTAAAATGTCACAAATAGAACAAGAATTTAGACAATTCCTTAGTAAAAAGCCAGAAATAGAAACTTGCTATCAAGAGAAATTAATTAACAGAAGGTCTCTTGCCAGATACTTAATTAAAGGAGGAATTGCAAAATCAAATCAACTAGAAGCAGTAATTGCTATGTTACGTCGGTTTGACTTTAAAAAAATAACAAAAAACACAAAAGACTTTTTTTCAAAAACTAAAATTAATATTAAAGACAACATAATTATTCTTGATTTTCAAAAAGAAAAAGAACTTATAAAGAAGTTGTATAAACTAATTGAGAACACTAATTACGACCGTGGCGATACGCTCAAAATAGTAGTAGGTTCTAGCTCAGTTAAAGTTTTTTTAGATAAAGAAAATGAAAAAAAAGTAAAAAATATAATTGAAAATTTTAAATTACAAAATAAGCTATCAAACCTCTCAGAAATTAGTATTATGTTTCCAGAAGAAGCGATTAAAGAAAAAGGAATTCTTTCAACAATAACAAGAGAATTATCAGTTAATGAAATTGTCATTAGTGAATTATTAACTGCAACTCCTGAACTTTTGATTTATTTAAAAGAAGAATATGTTTTAAAAGCATATGAAATTCTGAAAAGATTACAAAAATGATAATAGTTTCCTAACAACTGTAATAGTACTAAAGATTTACAACAATTTATAACTGCCAGGATAATCATAAAATTAGATTATGGAAAAAGATAAAATAATAACTATTGCCGTTTCACTATTGATGTTAATAGGACTAATAACAGTAAGTACTCTGTATGGCTGGTTTCAAGAAACTATTTATGAGGAAACTAAGACAGTTGATAGTGATTTAATGAATTTTAATTTAGAACTTAATCCAGACCATGACTTATATAAAATGATTATCACTTTAGAATCTGTTAAAGGCCGTGGTTCTGTCAGAACAAAATTAATTTCTCCTTCAGGTAAAGAATATGATCAAATTTTTAGCATTGGTTCTGGTGGGGCTAGAATTAGAAATTCTAAGACTATGAAAAAAAATGCTTTTATTGATAATATTGAATATGAAGAAGGTACCTTTAATTTTGAAGTTAAAATTATTTCTGTAACTGTTCAAGATGTTAATATAAAAATTAAAGAATCGTGAAATTATAACTGTTAATTAATTATTTTCCTAATAACCATCGTAGCATAACTGCCTTTTCCTAACTCAAAAGAAACTTTAACTTTCTTCTTCCCATAATTTAAATCGTCTTTTCCTGTTTTACCAACTTTTAAATCTTTAATCTCAACAAAAGCATCTCTTAAATCTCCTTCTAACGAAAGTTCAGGAACTTGTTTAATCACAAAATCTGAAAAATCTAAATCTTCCGCTTTCATTATTTCTGCAATGATTTTTTCTGTTTCTTTGGTAACTAAACTATCATCGAAACCGATTAGAGGAATTGTTAAATCTGACTTTTCATTAACAAAAATAAATTTGCCTAACGAATATTTTACTTTTTTTGTTACCTTACTGTTTCTTTCTAAATAAATTCTTAATGTTTCATTCCATAAATAACTTTGATAAGCATGAACATACATCATCAATAAACGTTTAGGCAATTTTTTTAAAGCGCCAATAAAATCATTTTCACTTTTTTTCAAATGTTCGTTTGCTTTAAAGTTATTTACCAGTATTACCGCTTCTTTAAACTCTTTCTTAACCAAATGTCTGCCAATGTCTGCATTACTAATTGAAAACCGTTGTTCATCGAAATAATTAGCAACAAAATTTGTTTCTTGAATATTAACTTCATCTAAATTTCTAATTGTAATTTCGAACTTGTTTCCAGATAAATCTCCTAAAGAAATTGGTTTATTACCATAACCTAATATTTTTATTTTGCAATTGTCCAAATTTATTTTATTAATTTTTTCTTTAGAAACTCCTTTTACAGAAATTAATTGTGAAGTTATTGCGTTCCTGTCTTTACTCCCAGCGAAACCAAGATCTTTTTCTTTAAGTTTAAGTTGTTTAGCAATTTCTTTTATACAATCTAAAGTGTTACGATTAGTTTTCTTTAATAATAAATAAGCAAATCTACTTGCTTCTTTAAGTTCTAAATTACTAACTTCAGTTACAATAAAATCTTCAGGAATCTGTTTAAGGGTGTACATGATTAAGTAAAAGTAAGCTTATTATAAAAAGATTCTCATTGTAATGTGCTATTGTTTAGTAGTAAACGCTCAAAAGATTTATAAAATATACTTAATTTCTATTATTATATGGAAATAAAACCACACTCATTACTTTATGAAAGAATTGAAAAAGCTCTTGGTGAAGACCCAACAAGTGTAAGCATTTTTTCTAATGATGCAAAACAATTTGCTGGTAATCCTTTACACGTGCAAAGGTTATTAGATTTCATGCACACAGACAATGTTTATGAAGCGGTAAACAGTTTACATTTACGGAACATTCAAGTTAGGTTAAAAGAGAGGGAAGAAGTTATTGTTTCTAAGTCCGGTCATAAAATGACTCAGCAAGCTTACCAGTTTGTTAACAGGAAAAACCCTTCCGGGCAAACTTATGATTGTGGGATTGAATTGGCAATAAGTTTATTTCAAACTTTTGGTAATGCAGAACAGAAAGGAATTTATGTTGATAAAAAGTTTAGTACTGAAGTTAAAAAAAGAAATCAAGCATCTCAACCTGAAACTTTAGAAGATGTTGTTAATAATCTTGAAGAAATTGTTAACAATCCAGGATTAGTTAACCAAGTTTCTAATCCTCGGTTAAAAAGACAATTAAAAGATTATTTACGTTTAAGTTCTGAACTGAAAAATCTAGTTTTAGCAATAGATGAATTAACTTATGGGAACACTCCTCAGTTAGGAACTAAAGAATCTTTTATTCCTTTAACTGCAGATTATGGTGGAGCAGTAATGGGCTGGTTAGGAAGGAAAATTAAAGATGACTTAAATTCCGTTCCTGAAGAAATTGTTGAAATGTATACAAACTTAAAATCTGATTATTTGATGTTAGAAGTTAATGAAAGAAAATTGTTATTTTCTGCGCTTTGTCAATATGAAGCTACTGAAAGGATGGTTGACGCCAAAGTTGCTCTTGGCAATTATCTTGACGATTTGGAATACTTATTAACTTTACCTGATGGTGAAAATGTTGCAGTAGGTTTGGCAAGACCAGACTTAAGCAAAGTTCGTGACATTTTAAATAAGGGTGGTAAAATTAAAAAGATTGAAATCCCACAAATATTTAACATTCCGCAAGTTGCAAAAATTAGGGAAACTGTAAACAGTAATCTTGAACAAAAGTATGAAGATGATTTAAATTATGCTCAAGAGATATTTAAAAGTTTATTCATGGATGATGATTATTGGAAAGAAGATTCTAAAAAATCTTCTGTGCCATTAGGTAGACTAAAAAAACATACTTTCTTTGCGACTCTAATGCAAACTGATTTTGATTTTGTAAAAAATTATTTGTTAATAGACACTTTAACACCTGACAGGAAAAGACGTTACAAATCTCATTCAATTAAACAGTTTCAAGAAGTACTTGAAGGAACTGTAAAAGCTGTTCGTAAAGTTATGCATTTAGAAAATTTTTTAGATGAACGAAAAGTTAAAGTTGATAATCCTCATCAAGGGTTTGCTGCTGTTAACCGTTACCAAAATCAAATGTTACGTGGTAAAAAATATGAGTTAGTAGAAAACTTTGAAGATGAACAGGGAATCAGTTTGGCTGAAGTGATTAAACGAACAGAAATTTATAGAAAAAATCATCCTGCTTGGAAAAGTAATTCTCGGAAATTAATCAAGTTGGAACAGTTCGGGTTGTATGAACCAAAAAGTATTGCAGAAGTTCAACCAATAATTGATGAAATGAAAACTTTAACTCCTTATACTGATGAATTGAAAGACGAGTTTAAAAAACTGGTTGACTACTTTTCAGATCATTCTGAAGTGGTTGAATTGAATACGTTAAGATTACCTATTGATACTCAACCGTACATTTTTGAAAATAAAACTGATGACCTTTTGAAAATGATTGAAGCGAGAGAAGTATTAGAAAGTAGGAAAAAAGAAGTACCTGAACTTGTGCATGAGTTATCTCAAGCAAAATTATATTGTGGTAATGTAAAAGCAAGAAGAATTATGGTCAGTAAAATAAACAATTCTTTACCTCAGAAAAGTTATGGCCCCGTAGTTTTGATTGATACTAATAAAGTTAAAGATTGTTTAAGTTCTATTGAAGAGTATTATGTTAAAGTTGATGAGGATTGGATTCAAAAGGCTAGATACTTAACAAGTTTTAAAGCTGAAGATGATTTGAAAGAAAAAGGATTGGAACCTTCTTATGTTGAAACTTGGAGAATGATGCAAAACGTTTCTCCTGGAGATTATTTTCATAAGGATTTGGTAAAGTTAATTGATAGGTTGTGAAAATGAAAACTGTTGAAAATTTATCTTTGGACTGGTTAGCAGAAACAGAGTTAACTCAATCTGATTCCGTTATTAGAAACGCGGTGAAAGACATTTTACAAATTAAAGAAAGAGAATCTCTTCCTGGAAAAATTAGTTTTTATTTAAACTCTTTTAGACGTGATAAAAGTAATTTCAAAAATGATTACCGAAAAAGGTCAGCGAGTGAAATTATAACTTCTCAATATCAGACTGGTTGTACAGATGCAGCTTTAATGTTTGTTACTTTAGCTAGACATTTAGGTATACCCGCAATTTTTCAAGATAATTTTGAATTAGACTGGTTAGAAAATATTGAAACCACTAATGAATATTCAAACCATGCTGTGGCTTTGATTGGTTCTGATAATAACTGGGAACTGTATGATCCTTTTAGCGGTTTTATTCCTCCAGATAAGTTTTATAATGATTATCTTCCTTATGGGGAAGGATTAGATTTTACTAAGTTGTATCACAATTTTGAAAATAAAATTAAAAATCCTTTAAATGTTGATTCTTTAGAAAAACTTAAAGAAACTGCTTTACTAATGAAACCATATTTATTCTAACATCCATATTCCAGTATAATAGTTCTTTTAAAGTATAATTATTTTTTATTACTCTATGGTTAAAAAAATAATTCCATTGGTAGCTTTGTTGGGAATGTTGTCTGCTCCTGCAATGGCTGAACCTCCTAAAAAACCTTACCAAATTGGATTGGGATTTCATCTTGCTCATATTCCTGAAAGTTCAGGCACGACAGAATTTCTTGCTGAAGACCGAGAAATGTTTAACAAAAGTATGCCTATTGGAAATAATCATAAAGCGTTTGGAAAATTTTTAAAAGTTGGTAACATCAAGCCTAGTATAGAAATTAACGGTTCAGTAGATTTTTTTGAACTGTTTGATGTTAATTTATTACCTAAAGATGGATTGAAGTTAGGTCCTTATGTTGCTTTTGGCAGTTCTCATTTATTTGGTGATGTTAAAGCTCAGAAGACTTTTGATGCTGAGATTGAACATGCTTTATTATCAGAACCTGCACAGTTAGGAAAAACACCTACTTCTTGGACTCAACATTTAGATTACCTTGTTCAGTTTGGTGGTGATTTAGCTTACAAAGTTCACGATTTTGGATTTTTAGATTTTAAACTGGGGGTAAAAGGTGGTGCTTTCTATATTAAAAGCGATTCAAAGTTAAACATTCATGTTGATTCTGAAGGACCTTTTACCGGCTTATTAAACCAGGGCGGAGAATTAACTTTGGAATGGCCGTTGATGAACACGATTGCAAACACTTATCAAAGTATTATTACCAAAGCGGTAAGTAGAGGTTGGGGCGGAGAAGTTTTCCCTTACGTTTCAATTGAAACTAAGTTCAGTGATTTTGGCATTGAGTTAAAAGTTGGCTATGAGTTTCAGTTTCAACCAGATTTAAAGATTCATAAAAGAAGTAGTTATGATCCTACTCGTGTTGATGCTAAAGGTGAGTTAACCGGTAAGATTGAAGAAAGTACGACTACAATCAATAATGATACGCACGGAGCTGCGGGTACTATTCTGTTTAATTTTTATTTGTAATCAAGATAAATTTGAAGATTTTATTGGTTACAAAACTGAATGGGTTCATTTAGATCAAAGAAATTTTGGTTTAATTTATCAGGATTACTTTCCCAAGATTCTCTTTTTACCTAATCTTTCCGGAATAATCATCGGAACGTATTTGTAATCTAATTTCCAGGACTCCAAGAATTCTCTAA
>CAZXEM010000018.1:0-18291 GCA_964639875.1 uncultured Methanosarcinales archaeon
GCCATTTCTGACTCTCACTTATGTGAGTGACCTTTTGTAGTGGGCGGACTTTCCTCAGTTTAATGCTGAGAAATCATAGATTTCTAGCATATTAAAAACTTTGTTTTAAATAAACCGTAAGCTAAATACCACTCCTACCTAATATCTTAATTTAGTTCCCTATTTATAAATATTTCTAATTTTTCGATTATTTTGACTACCCCTTAGTAACAAATAAACCAAAAGGTTTATAACTGAAAGATGTTATTTTTAATATATGGACCGAAGAAACTTTTTGAAAAAATTAGGGATTGGTTTAACAGCTATAGCTTTACCAAAATGTGGCTCTGAAAATTATGGTCAAAGTCGTTATGATCGACTTTCTCAGATGTCAAAAGAAGTTCATAAAGTAAGTTCTTTAACTGGAGAATTGACAAAGAATGATTATACTGCTGAAGATGCGTTGAGAATGATTGTAGAATGGGGTCAAAAAAATTTGTTTCATTATCATGATGATTTTATGCCAGTAGATACTTATGGCACTGATTCCGTTATCCAAACATGGCATGATGTTTCAATTGAGGATGTTTTTAGGGAACGAGCAGTTGGTTGTCATTTGACAACTTTTGTTTTAACTACAATGTTAAGATCTATCGGTATTGATGCTGATTATGTTTTATCTCAATCATTTGGTCCTGAGGTTACAGATCCGGGTCATGGAATTTTGCACATTCCAGAGATTGATAAGTATGTTCATGGCGATTCTGTTTGTTTAGGTAGTGTAAGACCAACAGAACGTATCATTATAGATGGAGAGTTATTGTTTGGGGTTTTAAAAAATGATCCTTTGGCCATGGAAGCTTTCAAAGGAGATATCCATTGCGGTGGTTTTCTAAAAAGAGAAGGTAATTCATTATACATTGGTCAAGGGATGATTCATCGGGGTTATGAAGATACAGAGCTTATTAGATTACAAAAAATGTTACCAGGATATAATCCTCAATTAGAAGAGTTATATAATTATGGTTTAGGTACTGGTTTTACAACTGATAAAGTGCCGATTGAAGAGTTAAAGTTTTAGTTTTCTCTTGTTGTGTTAATATTGACTACTTTTAATTACCTATTTTAAATGTTTTTTAAGTTCTAAGAACAATTTTATTTGATGATCAGTAAAAATGAAATATCTTTTACTGAACCCTAAGTTAGTGAAACTAACCATATATCTTTCAATAAGTTTGAATCTATCTAATAATTTGAAATAAGTATAAAGTTGCTTATAATCTCTTTGTGTTAAACTAGGATAAAGAAAAATACCTTGATCTATTTTTTGGAATAGTTTACTAACTGCATATTCTTGACGATTGCTATCTATTAATTTATGATCCCTTTCGTGTTTTTTTAGAAAGTCTAAGGTGATGATTGCAAAAATATGGTAACCTAAATCATAAGGTAATGTTCCAACTAGCTGATAAGCAGAATAAGGTTCTTCTGATTTTAAAATTGATCTTACTTTTTTTCTAAATAAATCTTTTTTTGGTGTGAACTCATGGCCAATAAGGGGGGCTTTAGCATATTTATGAAAATGTTCTGTCCAAATAGCGAATCCTTCTTTCTTCATTAAGTCAATCGAAATTAGAAGATTCCAAGGTAAGAGATTATTTCTATACATTTCAAATATCTTTTCGTATTTATTATTGCCTTTTTTAATAGCGATATCTTGAGTGTGGGCAAACTCGTGCCTAATTAAATCGAAAAAATATCCCCATAATTCATCTTGTTCTATTTTTTTTGATAAGAAAGCAATTCCAATTGCTAAATAGAATTCTCCTGGTTTTGTTTTTCCTTCTGTTCTGGCTAAGTTTGTTGGAACAACAAATTCTGTTATTTTAATTTCTATTTTTAAAGAAGATTCTCCAATCATTTCTGAATTAAGTTTAACAGCATGAGCAACGTTTTCATCTATTAAGTTGAGATTATATTCAACAACTGCCTGTTTCTTTTTTCCTAATTTTTTATAAAATTCGCTTCCTTTTTTATCAAAATAGATAATTGTAGTTATTTTTTTGTTACCGGATTTAAATTTGTTAACCTTTCTTTTATTCGTAAGCATAAAATAATGGTAACTTATTGTTATTTAAAAAAGTATCTTCCTCTCAAACAATTTTAACTTTCAACAACAATAATTCTATTTCTCTAGAGTGTTACCTGGGCCATTTCTGCTCTTAAATAGTATGAGGGTGGACGTGGTTTATAATTGATTTTTTCCCTAAAAGAATTTTCACAAGCGGCAAACCTTTTGAAAAGTGTTCTAGATTCCCCTTGATAATCATTTAAAAGCGACCTGGTGTTCTTTATATGGTCACCATATTGCTTCCAATCTTGTTTGTTTGGTTCTTCCTCAAGTTTTAAATGTCCTATTCTTGCTGCCAATTCTTCAAATCTAACAATCTCTACCAAAATTTCGGAATCAGTTACTTTTTTTTTGCCAAACATTTTATGATAATTATGAGGGAGGTATATTTTTTATAAATTTTTATGTGCTTCAGTAGTCTATCAAACAACTTCTACTTTAAGCAACAACTTCTGCATTCCTTCTTCGTGGCCAGCTCCGACAACTACAAGAATTTTCTTACCTGGATTTTTACGTAAAACTTTAACCAGCTGTTTAACCATATACTTGTTTCGATCAGATACTAAAGCGCGATAAACATTTGGATATCTCTTCCGCATTTGATTAACTAGTTTCTTAACAACTTCTTTGCCGGGAACTTTAGACAGGTCAAATTTTTCTAAACCCATTTCTTTAATCTGTTTGCGAGGAAATAATAAACCTTTAACCATATCTGCAAAAAATCTAAATTTTTCTTTCCAAGAAAGATATTTAGAAAATTTTTTAAGAGTAATTCCTATTGGTTGGTCAATTAAAGCAATTTCTAATTTTTCTTTCCTAGCAAGTTCTAAAGCGGCTTTCATTTCACTCCCAGGAGAAACGCCAACCATTTTGCCTAATTTTTGTTGTACAAATTGGCCAACTTTAGCAAAAATGTAACCTTTAACACCAATTTTAAGAATCATTCCAATACTAACTTTACTTTTCTCTTTAGACATTAAAGCAGCGGCTCGTTGTAAATCTAGTTCTACAGCAATTATTTCTGGATTCCAGTTAGTAACCGCGGTTTTAATCTCATCAACACTTTGCTTAGATATGTGTGAGGTTCCAATTATCTTAATATTCTCCATTTATAACAGTTAGACAACAGAAAAGTATTTAAACTTAAGTAAATTTTAATAAGTTATTATAATTGAGGTGGATTATACAATGTTAAAAATGAAAAAAATATCTGGGACTTACGATTTAAAAGTTTTTACTGACTCTGGTGACTATTTTGGGGATGTTGAAGATAGCATCATTCAAGGTAACAAGGTTTCTGGCTGGAAAATTAAAGCTACAAAAAACTCTTTTTTAAGCAAAGTTTTAGGTAGTGCTAAAGGTGTTCTTGTACCACACCATCTAGTTAAAGCAGTAGGGGATGTTCTGATTATTTCTAAAAGCGCAGTGCCTAGCGGCACAGTTGACGAAGGGGAAGAGTAAATTATGAAAATAAATCATGAAAAGTACTATCAAGATTTATTAAATTACCAGTACATTATTGGTAATTTTGAAGAACTTGAACCAGTTTTGTTTATTGCAGCTTAATTTTTTTCTTTAAACTTTTTCGATAACTATTTAAACTCCAATTGAATCATCTTAGTTAAGATGGATGTTGTTACATTAATTTTATTGGCAGTAAGTTTAATCTTATTTTTCGGATTTTTCGCTGAATGGTTCTTTAGAAAGTTTAGTATTCCTGACGTTTTATTCTTAATTGCTTTAGGTTTTGCTATTGGGCCGTTTGCTTTCAAGTTAGTTTCACCTTTAGATTTGGCTGATATTGCACCGGTATTTACCACATTTACTTTAGTATTTTTATTATTTGACGGTGCATTCAACATTAATTTATCTTCATTAATTCGAGAATTTTCTGAAAGTTTTGTTTTAACAGTTTTTAATTTTATTATTTCTTCACTCATTGTTGCTTTAATTTTGTGGTTATTTGGTTTTTGGGTTGGCGGATTTTCTATTCTTTTATCTTTACTTGGCGGTTTTATGCTGGGTGGAGTCTCTTCATCGTTTGTTATTCCTATCCTTAAACAAGTTAAAATTAGTAATCGACTTTATTCATTATTAGCATTAGAATCAGCTTTAACTGACGTGTTTTGTATTGTTTTTTCTTTAACTGTGATTGAAATATTCAGGTTAGGAGGATTTGGAGTTCAAAACATGTTAACACAACTAATCAGTTTGTTCGCTGTTGCAGGATTAGTTGGACTTATTGGCGGTGTTTTGTGGATATTTTTAATTTTAAGAGTTTTCAAAGAGCACAATTATATGATTGCTATTGCTTATCTTCTTTTGATTTATGTTTTAACAGAATTTTTGGGCGGTAATGGTGCCATTGCAGCTTTATTTTTCGGTTTAATTTTGAAAAATTCTAAACAATTATCTTCCATCATTAAAGGATTGTTAACTAACGAAGCTAAGGAAAAGAAGAAAGCGTTAAAAGGTGATTTGGGAGTTTCAGTAACCACGCCTAGTGAAGAATATTTTTATCATCAAGTTTCTTTCTTTTTGAAAACGTTTTTCTTTGTTTATATTGGGGTCATGCTTGATATTTCTGATTGGAAAGCAATCCTTATCGGAGCAGTGTTATCTTTAGTTTTAATGGGTTCCAGGATGTCATCAGTCTTATTAACAAAAACTATGACTCCGGAAGGGAGAACATTAGTGAACGCAATTTTTGCAAGAGGTTTAGCGGCAGCAGCTATTGCGCAGTTAGCAATTAATGCCGGTGTGCAACACGCAGCTTTCTTATCAAAGATTGCTTACGTTACCATTACTGGAACAATTATTCTTAGTTCAATCAGGGTTTTCTTGATTAAACGAAAAATGCCACCTATGGAAGAATCTGAATCTGCAGAAAAAATTAAAAAACATCAACATAAACGTAAACATAAACGTAAAAGCAATCATAAAAAAGCATAACTCTTAAAAAGAGATGTTTTTTATAACTCTATAAAATGAAAGAAGTAATTTTGAGCTGGTTAAATCTCCTTCCTTATGGACATTATTTACAAAATAAATACCTTTTTGCTGTTTTAATTTTGGTCATTTCTGCTATTGGTGCTTGGTTATTATTGTTTATTTTTGAAAAGTTTTTACAAAAGTGGGCTAAGAAAACTAAAACCGAAGTTGATGATTTAATTTTTGAAAAAACTAAAAGGCCATTATATTATTTGATCTTAGTTTTTGGGTTAAAGTTTGCTTTATACAGTTTAGGGATTAACGGAATTATTAACAAAATTGTTTATTCATTGATGGCTTTAGTGTTTGTTTTTATTATCTCACGAGTTGCTGATGTGATAATTAGTGTTTGGGGAGCAACGGTAGCCAAGAAAACGAAAAGTAAGTTTGATGATCTTTTGTTACCTATGTTTCATAAAGCTGCTAATGTTGTTTTCATTGTTATTGCTATTCTTTCAGTTTTAGATGTTTGGGAAATTGATATTGCCCCTTATTTGGCAGGAGCAGGGATTCTGGGATTAGTTTTAGGTTTTGCTTTACAGGATTCTTTAAAAAATATTTTTGGAGGGGTAACTTTGTTGCTTGACAAAACTTTTGAAATTGGCGATAAAGTTAAATTAGAATCAGGAGAGTTAGGAACTATCCATGATGTAGGATTAAGAAGTACAAAATTAGTAACTTATGATAATGAAGTGGTTTACATTCCTAATGGCTATTTAGCAAATTCTCGGATTCAAAATTATACTCGGCCAAATCCAAAGATTAGGGCGCACGTAGATTTTGGTGTTGAATACGGAAGTAATGCTGCTCAAGTACAAAAAGTTGTTCTTGAAGTAATGAAAAAAGATAAAGAACTTCTTAAAGATCCAGAATCAGCAGTACATTTTTTAGAAATGGGCGATTTTGCTTTAAATTTTCGGGCATATTTCTGGGTAGAAAATTGGGGTATGGCTTATAATAAAAAGTTACAACTTACTGAAGCGATTTATAACGCGTTAAACAAAGCAGGTATTGGAATACCGTTCCCTACACAGACAGTACATTTAGAGAAATGATTGTGTAAGAGAGAAATTTTTATATATCATTTTCAATTTTTAGTTATTTATGGAACCTTTTTCAATTATGGGGATGATTATTATTGCTATTGTTATTTTAATTGTTAGCCATTTCTTATCGTCAATATTGAAAGTTCTTTTTTATGTCCTTCTTATAACACTAATTTTTGTGATTGTTTTCGGAGTTTCTTATCAAGAATTGTTTAATTGGGCAATTGGGATAGTGCTTTGGGTGTTTTAGAAACTGTTATGCTCAAAACAAGTAAAACTTATAAAGTAGCTTGTTAGCTAAAATAATATTATGGTTTCAACAATCTGGACAGAAAAGTACCGACCGCAAACTTTTGATGAAGTTAAAGGTCAACAGGAAATAGTAGAGAAAGTAAAAGCTTTCGTTTCTACGGGAAGTATGCCTCATTTATTATTTTCTGGCCCGGCAGGAGTAGGAAAAACAACATTATCTTTAGTTATCGCTAAACAGTTGTTCGGCGAGAGTTGGCGACAGAACGTCCTTGAATTAAACGCTTCTGATGAACGGGGAATTGATGTTGTTCGAGTAAAAGTTAAAGATTTTGCAAGAACAAAAGCTCTTGGCGATGTTCCGTTTAAACTTATTTATTTGGATGAAAGTGATGCTCTAACTAAAGAAGCACAGCAAGCTCTTCGTAGAACAATGGAAAATTATACTAAAACTTGCCGGTTTATTTTGAGCTGTAATTATTCTTCAAAAATTATTGATCCTATTCAAAGTAGATGTGCGGTCTTTCGATTTAAGCCACTTGCTAAAGAAGACGTTTATGAAATGGTTGATAAATTAGTTACTGAAGAAGGTTTAACAGTTACTGATGAAGCTAAACAAGCTTTGTTTGAAGTTTCTAACGGAGATTGTCGAAGACTCGAGAATGTAATGCAAAGTTGTGCAGTTATTAAGAAAGATATTGATGCGGAGTTAGTTTATTCTATGGCTTCTGTAGCCAAGCCGAAAGAGATTAAAGAATTATTGGGTGTTGCTGCTACTGGTGATTTTATTGCTTCGAGAAAGAAACTTCTTGATTTGATGTTAAATTATGGACTGTCTGGATTAGATGTCATCAAACAAATTCAGAAAGAAATTTGGAACTTAGAATTAGATGACCGAAAAAAAGTTGAACTGATTGATAAATGCGGTGAAGTAGAATTTAGAATGTCTGAAGGTAGTGATGAGTACGTGCAATTAGAAGCGTTTTTAGCGTTTGTTGTGATGGTTGGTAGTAGATAAAAAAGTTTAAATTATAAATTTATTTAATTGGAATTGAGGTAAACAAAATGGATGGAGATAAAATAAGAAGTGAAATAATGACATTCCCTAATCAAATAGACCATTTGAAAAGTTTTTTTAATCGTGAGGTGTGGTATTACAAGGATGAAGATGATAGTTATCTGTCTAAATACAAAAATGATCTATTCGGTAAAATTCATACATTAAGATTAAAATTACAATCTATGGAAAAATCTTTCCTTCAAATAGAAGCAAATTTCAAAGATTAGGATTGTTAACTTGTAACGAGTAAATTTATATACCTTTTTCTTTTTAGTTACATTATGAACAACATTACTAAAATAAAATTTATTTACTTTTTTAAATCGTTATTTTTCTTTTCACCTATTTTAACTTTATTTTATTTTTCTCGAAGTTTAGACACATTTCAAATAATTTCTTTAGAAGCGGTATTAATAGTTGCAGTGTTATTTTCTGAAGTTCCTACAGGAATTATTGCTGATAAGATTGGCAGAAAATTTTCTTTATCTTTCTTAATTTTTCTGTTAATTATTGGAAATGTTTGGACCATTTTTGCCCATTCATACCTTGAATTTATTATTATTCAAGTTATTTTTGGAATTGGTATTGCTTTTGGTTCTGGGGCTATAGAGGCCCTGGTGTATGATACTTTAAAATCTCAAAAAAGAGAAAAAGAAATGAGCAAAATGTGGGGTTCTATAAACTCTTATTCTTTAATAGCGGTTGTTATTGCTATAACTACTGGAGGTTACTTGGCCAGAAGTCATGATCCGAAAACTTTTGTTCTTTTAATTTGGCTTTTTACGTTCGGAGCAATAATTGCTTTCATAATTTCATTATTTGTAGAAGAAAAAAAACATCAAAAGAAAATAAAAGAAGTAAGTCCTTTAATTTTATTCAAAGAATCTACTGCTCATATTCTTAAAAATAAATCATTAAGAAGGATAATTTACCTTTCCTTATTTACTATTCCATTTTATCATATAATCATGTTTCTTTTTCAACCTTATTTTTTGATTGCTGGAGTCCCCAACGCACTTTGGGGAGTGTCTATGGCAGGGGGATCATTGTTAGGGGCATTATTAATGAAATATGCCTACAAGATTGAAGAAAAGATTGGGATGAAAAAAACAATTTTTTTAACCACTATTCTTCCTGGAATTTTTTATCTTGCGATGGCTTTTATTATTGGGCCGGCATTATCTTTCTTATGGTACATTTTTCTTAGAGGGACAAGTATTTTAAGAGACCCTTTATTTTCTCAGTATCAAAATGATCATATTGAAAGTCATAATAGGGCAACAGTATTATCAGTAATTTCAATGATTGTTTCGTTATATCTAGTAATTATGAGATTAATATTGGGAAAGATTGCAGACTATGATTTGATTACTTCGTTCATTGTTATGGGTGTGATTATTGTTATTGGAGCGATTGTATTTAGAATTAATGAGAAAGATGTTGTTGGTGTTTAATTTTAAATTTAGCATTTAAGTATTATACTTTAATGCGTCTCTGGATTTTACTAAATGTAATTTATATTCTATTTGTTCAGTGTCAAAGTTACCTACTTTTTCAAATTGATAAAAATTATGTTCTTGATTATGTAATGTTCCGTCTTGATTGATAATGCCGGAAACATATAATTTTTCGGAAATTAAATCTTTAACTGTTGATTCTAACCCTAATTGTTGAATTCTTTCTTCTACTTCTGTTTTTGTAAATTGTTTTTTACCAATAGAAAAATCAAAACCAACTAATTGTCCTAGAGAAACATAATTGTGTCCAAAAGCTTTTACAATTTTTCGATTTTTTTTTAAAGTTTTAACCAATTCGTTTTTTACCATGATCTTTAATGATTATAATTAGAATATAAACGTTTTGGTGTTAGAAAATAACTAATGAAATATAAAAAATAAATTAAAAATAAAAAAGAATTAAGAACTTTCTTTGATCCTTAACTTCTCTGAGATTAAATCTCGGTACCGATAGTCAAAGGTAATCTTAACTTGTTTGGTTGCTAATGTATCTGCAGGCAAAGCGGTTTTAAGTTTACAAACAATATCCGCAGAATTGTCAATTAACCTTGCTTCGTCAATTTTACCACCCTGTTTACATTCCCAGTTAGGATCATCGATAGAGTAACTAATTTTTTCTTGGACACCAAAATCATCACCTAACTTAGTGACTTTTCCACTACCAACATCACTAACTTTAATCTTTAAAGCCATGATTCCTTTTCCAGCAGTACTTTCAATTACACTATCAACAGTGATTGGTGCACCAGAAACAAAATGATTTTTTGGTCCTTCAACATCACAAACACGTTTATCTTTAAGATCTTCTTTCAAACAAATTTCTGGAATGATCAAATAAGTTTTATAGTTATAATCAATATTTGCAAACCATTCTCGATCAATTGCGCCTTTAACTTCTTCTTCATATTTTGCATCTGAGGAGAATGTTATGGTTTCTTCACCACCAGTAGTTAGTAGTTCAGAGATGATATCAATTACGCCTGTATTTGTTAAACTTAAAGATGGAATTCCACTGAAATCTAAAGATGGTCCTTTTAATTCTACCGTTACGTCTCCTGGTTGAAGTTCATATTCACCTTTATTACTTAATGTAACTTCTATTGGAAATGTTTCTGTATCAAAAATAGTATATATTCCATCCTCTTCAATGCCAAGTTGTTCGAAATTTGTTATCACGCCTTGCGTACCACCCATAAATGCGCCAGTACCGGAAGTTTGTTGTTGTTCACCTTCACATGCAGTAAGCAAAAATAAGCTTACAATCAAAATTGGTAATATTATTATTCTTTTCATCATTATAACCTCTTTTATCTTTATAATTACTAAAAGAAAGTGTTAAGATATTTAAAGCTTACCCTGAACCCGGCGTTTTAATAATTCGTATTGGTTGAGTAAGTGAATCCATATAGTTATAACCTAATGTAATTTGTAAAGGTGTTTGAAATGCACTTCCTGTTGGGATTAGGGCATCACAAACTATTTTCCCTATACCATTACTTAACCTTACTTCTTGATTTTGAGGTTTACATCTCATTGAATTTAAACCTGTATTTTTAACATTAAATTCTACTAAGTCTAATTCGGTATAAGGTATTTTTCCATTACAAGTTTCTGGACTAATACCTGAAGAAAGTACTGTTCCTCCACCAACATTTTGAATTGTAATCTCAAAAACTGCTCTTCCACCAACCATATCAACACCTACATGAGATACGGCTACTGGTGCACCCTGACCACCACCCATTGCTACATCTGTAGCAATACAAGTTTTTTGTTCAGTGCTAACATCATAAAATAATGGATCAACACATACTAACGGACTAGCAGAAGTTTTATAATGGTAACATGTTAGAAAATTTAAAACGGGATTATACTCAAAAACTTTTTCAGGTAAACGATTACTGGTGGATTTAAATTCTAATTGATTAATTCCTCCTTGAACATTGTAAAGGTTTTTTCCTTCAAGGACATTTATTCCTTCTGCACATCTTCTTCCACCCTGAGGTGAAAGTGAAGTTAGGATAGATTTATCAAATCCAGTTACATGAATTCGACAGGATTGTAACGCTAAGTCAAAGTTACCTTTATTTTTTACTTCTAGAAGTGCCACTAATTGATCTTGATCATAAATAAATGGTGGTGGAAAACCGGACATTAAACTTAATTCTACCCCTTGTGATCCAGTAGTTACCATTCTTGCTGCAGTAGCAGTATCATAAGGTCCTTCTCCCGCAGCAGGTTTTCCGCCACATGAAGTTAAGAAAAGTAAAGCAGTAGTTAATAGAACTATCACTAAAACTTTTATCACACTCTTTTTCATATTCGGAAATAAAAGAAATAGTGTATATAAGCTTTTTGGTAAAATGATATAAAATGTTAGCAATATACTTAGAGAAAAATGATGGGCCCACCCGGACTTTCGCTGAAAAGCGTGATCAAAAAGTGTTCACACTTTTTCGCCTCGAACCGGGGATCAATGCCTGACTTCTCCTTACGGATTGTAAGGGCACTGTCATAGCCACTAGACCATAGGCCCACTCTTTCCATTAATTACTTAGTTTATTTAAAAATGTTTCTCTCTTCATAGACTAAGAAAAATATTTCGCAAAGGGGAAATATTTATATATCTTAGCGCTAACCTTAGCTTAGATTAATTTTAAAAATAAAAAAAGGTGATGATAAATGGCAAAAACAAAAAAGAAGGCTGCTTCTAAAAAGAAAACAGTTACTGTTACAAAACACATTGATAGTGTAACCAAAAAAATTTTGGCAAATATTAGTAAACTTAAAAAAGAAGTAAAAGAGTTTGAAAAAATAGCATTAAGTTATGAAAAGAAAACAGGCAATAAACTGTTAACTGCTGCTGAAAGAAAAAAACTGAACAGTTTGAAGGGGGTCTAGAAAATGGGATGGTTTACAAATTTATTTCAGAAAAAATCTGAAGCTGTGACAATGTCTACAGCAAAAACTACAATGGAAGCTGATGTGTTCAGGATTGAACAACCGTTCAGGAAAGCTAAAGGGCTTAATGCGAAAATGGGCGGTCATAAAAGTGCAGCTAAAAAAATGTTGGATGTAATCAGAAAAATGTCTAGCACTATTAAAAGTCATCAAAAAACAGGGCTAAGTTTCCTTTTACGGGCTAGAAAAGAGTTTAGGCTAAGTGATATTGATGCTGATGTTCGTTCCAGGACTCAGATTAATCGGGTGATGGCTGGTATCAGAACTGAATTATCTGATGTTGAAAAGAATGTTCGTTTAATGTTGGACCAACAACAAGCAGAGTTAGGTAGTGAAATGAACCAATTTAATTTAGACGATGATTTATTAAGGAAGATTTCTGAAAGGACAGTAAACATTGACAAAATCCATAACGATTTAAAACAAGATTTTGCTAATTTAAAAGTTGTTATTGAAAATGATAAATATTCTGAAGCTTTCGCAGCTAAAAATAATGAACTTGTTTCTGCAGCGAGGAATTTAGAAAAAGAGGTTGAAAAAGCTGTGCGGGTAGTAAGAATTGCTAAACTTAAAGCTCATAACTTAAGAAGGAGAGCTATGCGATACCAAATCTCTCGTTATTTAAGAAATTTTGGGCGTAATTTAGATGGTCTTAAAAAAGATATTGTTAAAGCAACTCAACCTTTGATTACTATTGCTGAAGAATATCGTGACATTGCTGATAGAAGGTTAAATAGCGTTAAACATTATGAAAAAGACTTTAAAGATTTAGAGCTGGCAATGCAAGGCGAAGTAACTAAACAAGAAAAAGATATTGAAGTTATCCAGAAAGAGTACGAAAAAATGATGGATGAGATTCAAGAAGAAATTAGAATCTTTGCAAGAGTAAGAAAGTTAGATTATTAATTTTTTTATTTTCTTTTTTTATTTAATTTTTATTTTTTATATTTCTCAAAATGGATTATTTTGTTACTTGGTTTATCAGAAGCAGTAGTATTTTGATTTGGTTGACTTAACTCTTCGCATTTCTTTGGTTGTTGTCGTCGTTGCTGGTAATCTTTGTCTTTTCTTGTTTGCTCATATTGATTTTTAACATGACCACAATATTCTTCTGAGATAAAATGATCTAAACACATAATTTCAGTTAATGTTACAAAGTCAACTTGGGTTATATTTTCAATGACTTGCATATTATCTTTACGGTGAATACGGTCAATTAATTCTTCGGGAAGTAAACACTCATCATCACAAGCTTGATAAAGTTTAGACACTACGTTATAACATCCTAAATCAACCAGTTTTTGTCTTAATGGCCCATACTTCTTTTCATCTCTGATGGTGGTTAAATTATCCACTTTTTTTTCTAGTAATTCTTCATTTGACAATATTTTTATTTTGTCTTTATCGCGAGAAAAAAGTTTAACCAATAAGTCTTTCATATATCTCTCTAATTTCTCAACTTTATAAATATTCCGGATTTTTGTTACTTTAAAATAGAAACGCTTTTAAACGGGATTTTAGCGGAATATTTATCAATTTGCTTGTTTTTAAGCCATTTATGGATATTTATCAACCTGCAGAGGACTCTTATTTGTTACAAAAGCAAGTTAAAAAGTATGCTTTTGGTAGAGTTCTTGATTTAGGTACTGGTTCAGGAATTCAAGCATTAACAGCAGCTAAATCTAAAAATGTTCGAGAAATTGTTGCTGTTGACATTAATCCTGATGCTATCAAAGAACTAAAAGAAAAATTTGAAAAGAATAAAATCCCATTAAAAAAGATTATTTTTAAAGAAAGTGATTTGTTTACTACTGTTAAAGATAAGTTTGATACAATCATTTTCAATCCGCCATATCTACCAGAAGATAAAATTGGTAAAGAAACAATTCAAGATCCGGCTTTATATGGGGGAAAACATGGCTGGGAATTGTCTGAACTATTTTTCAATGAAGTTAACCATTTTCTTGTTGCTAACGGGAAAATTTTGTTTTTATTTTCTTCATTAACTAACAAAGAGAAGATTGAAGAAATTATTGTTAATAACCTTTTGGAATTCAAAGAATTAGCAAAAGAAAAATTACCAATGTTCGAAACATTATATGCCTATTTGGTTGAAAAAAGTCAGCTACTAAGAGATTTAGAAAAAATGAACATTGCTGGGATTAAATATTTTACGCATGGTAAGCGAGGTAACATTTTTATTGCCCAGCTAGATCAAAGTAAGTTTATCAAATCACATTTTGCAAAGAAAAAAATTATCAAAGTGGGTATTAAAATAAAACGTAAAGAAAGCCAGGCAATTGAGCGAATAGAAAACGAGGCAAGATGGTTAAAAATTTTGAATAAAGAGGGAATTGGTCCCAACTTATTATTTTCAGGAGATAAATATTTAGTTTATCGATTTATTGAAGGAGAATTTATTTTAGATTGGATAAAAGATAAGGATAATAATAAAAAAATGATTAATAAAGTTTTGATTGAAATGTTGCAACAATGTTTTATTCTTGACAAATTGAAAGTTAATAAAGAAGAGATGCATCATCCTTTGAAACATATTATTGTTGATAAATTTAATCATCCCACTTTACTTGATTTCGAACGTTGCAGTAAAACCGATAAACCGAAAAATGTTACTCAGTTTGTTGAATTTATTTGCCGAATGAAAAAAGAATTAGTAAACAAAAACATTACAATTAATGTTGCTGAACTTAGAAAGTTAGCTAAAGAATATAAAACCAATATTAACCAAAAAAATTTAGAAATGATTATAAATTCGTTGAACTCTTAAACTGGTATGTCTAAAATGTCTAATGATAATTTGAATCCTGAAAAACAGACTATCTCTCTATGTATGATTGTGAAAAATGAAGAGCAGTTTCTTGAGAAATGCTTAAATTCAGTAAAGAATCTTGTTGATGAAATCATTATTGTTGATACTGGTAGTGTTGATAAAACTAAAGAGATTGCAAAAAAGTTTACTGACAAGATCTTTGATTTTGTTTGGTGTGACGATTTCTCTGTTGCTAGAAACGAATCATTAAAACATGCTACAGGGGATTGGATTTTGATTTTAGATGCGGATGAAGTTATTGCTGAACATGATTTTGCTTTAATTCAGAAAGCCATTTTGGATAAAAATTCTAATGGGTATATTCTTCATCAATTGAATTACACTAATGACACTCATCCTCGGGCGGTTAAAGTTAATAACCCCAATTTTAATTACGCAATAATATCTCCAATAACCAGATTATTTAGAAATTCGAAAAATATTTATTTTGATTTCTTTGTCCATGAATCTGTTGATCCGAGTTTAATGAAAATGAACAGCAAAGTTTCAGGTTTGTCTGTAGCAATTCATCATTATGGGCAATCAAAACAAAATATTTTTAATAAACAAAAAGAAGAATATTACTTTAAGTTAGTTTTGAAAAACATTGAAAAATATCCTTGGCATGCACGTAGTCATTATATTGCCGCTGTAGGGTTCAATAATTTAAAAAATGATTTGGATAAAGCAATTTATCATTGTAAAAAAGCAATCAGTTTGCAACCAGATAATATTAAGTTTCAGAAATACTTGAAATTTATCATGCAATAAAATCACTCAAAATAATCATTGATAAAATTCAGTGTTCCCCTCTAGAGTAATGCCTTTCTTTAACTCTACTGGTCGCCAATCATCTGCTACTAGATCTGCGTTTAACCATTGGGCAAGTTCTTGTGGATTTCCAATAGTTGCACTTAATCCAATTATCTGGGGGCTGATTAAATCTTTAATCAAAGTTAAAATTATTTCCAAAGTTGGTCCTCTGCTGGGGTCATTTAATAAATGAATCTCGTCGACAACAACGACTTTAATGTCCGAAATCCATGATACTTTATGTCTCAATAAAGAGTCCAGTTTTTCTGTAGTGAGAATTAAGAGGTCATATTTTGCAAGGTAACTTGATTCAGAATCAATATCTCCTGTAGAAACAACAACTTTGTGTTCAGTGTTTTTGAATAGTTCTTGGTATTCTTTAAATTTTTCGTTAGCAAGGGCTTTTAACGGAACTAGGTAAATTGCTTTTCCTTCTTTGAGCTTATTTACGATTGCCATAGTGGCAATAAGTGTTTTTCCTGAAGCAGTTGGAGCACAAATTAACTGTGATTTGCTTTGTAAAAGGCCAGAATTCACTGCTTTTTCTTGAATTGGGGTTAATTTTGGGAATTTTTTGTAGTGCTCTTGGAAAAAGTCCTCTAATGGTAGGTTTTTTAGGTTCATTTAAATATTTAAAATTCTTTTTTTTATATCTTTTTCTACTTATTTTTACTATAATAGCACAAAATGGAACTATATTCCATAAATGGGTTTTTGTTACTTCAAAATAATGAAGTGCTATTTCTTCAAAATTTTGGCCTCTCGGACACTAAGCCTCTTTTTATGCGTTTTTTGGTATTTCATTTTGCGAAAAATTTATAAAGAGATTTTTGGTTTTTAGTCAATAACCTGTTATAGTCTCGTCTGTAAAATCGAAAAGTGATACTTGGATGCCGAGTATTTCTTTCGGAATTTTTATTTGACGACAAAACTAAAAGAGTGACAGGCGAGTAATGATAAACACGGAGGTGTGTTTTAAAAATGGAAATAAAAAGAGTGATGAAACGTTTGTTTGCAGTAGGCACAGGCGTATTCATGTTAGGAGCAACCGCAATGGGTGCTTTGGCAGCAGATTTGGGAAGTTATCCAAGTATGTTTGTTAAGGATGGTTCTTTCAACGGCTATGTAGTTGTTGGTGAAAATTCTAAAGCGATTGATAACTTAGCTGCGATTGATATTGCAACAAGTATGAAATATATGAAAGCAGGTGAATCTGCTACAACAACAGTTGAAGGAGATGCATGGCGAGTAGGAACATCAGCTGATTGGTTAGAAATTAACGAATCTATTGGTCCTTCTTCAACCGGAATTGTTGACTATATTGACGATTCAGAATTAGAAGCATTAGCTCCAGGAACATTTTCTAACTCTAAAGGCTCATTCCCTTACGACCAAAAGTTGCATTTTGATACTGAAGGTCCAAAGGCTTGGTTTATGGAAGACGATGATGAAAATGTTGGCGTTTTCTGGAAAATTACTAGTGGTAATCGGATTGCTAGGTACGAGTTAGATTTTACTACTCAGGCAGAATCCGACATTGATGCATCTGATAGTTATTCTTTGAAAGACTTTGAAGATAAAACCATGTCTTTTATGGGAACTGACTGGACAATTACAACTGCAAAGTATACATTAGGATCTGGTGGAACTGTTGCTTTAACATTTATGGCTGGTTCGTCTTCAGGAACTTTATTAGAAACTGAGACTAGTACATTTAGTGTTAATGATGTAGATTATGAAGTTTCATTAACTTTCGTTGATGCTGACGAAGCTGCTTTCACTGTAAATGGACAAAGTACTGGTAAGTTAGAAGATGGTGAAACATTCACTATGGCAGATGGTAACGAAATTGGAGTTTCAGACATTTTGTACCAAAACTATGCTGGCGGTGTACATCAAGCTAGTTTCTTTATCGGGGCTAATAAGTTGTACATGACCGATAATATTTCTGACGCTTTAGATTCAGATTCTGAAGTTAAAGTTAACGAAGAAACCATTGAAGGTGCATTACCAAGGATTGTAGGTAGTATTACTACTGAACCAGTTAGTACAACAACTGATGGTGCATTGAAACTGGACTATCTCTGGATTAACATGACTGCTCAGGATGACATCTATTTACAAGATGGTAACAAGTTAAGTGAAGATTCTGAACTTATTGAAAAAGAACTATTGTTTACTAACAATTGGGACTTTGAGTATATGGGTGTAGATGAAGCTGTTGGAACTAGTTTGATTAAGTTGCAAAGAGCTGGTGATGATAAGTATGAACTGAAATTCACCTCTAACGATGGAAATGAAGTTACTCTACCATTAATGTATGCAACTGGTACACCAGATCAATTTGCTTTAGGTAAGAAGTCTGGTGATAACTTAGCTATGAATGTTTCAGTAAATATTACTGATGACGACTATTTTGTTGTAGCTTCTAAAGATACAACTTCACCTACGAACTCTGATGCAATTGTTACTGTTCTTCAGTATGCAAGTTCTAAGAAGAATAGTAGTACAGCTACCAGAACAGTAAAGTTTAAGAACGTCAACACCGGTGAATTTGTTGAAACTAACTTTGATGGGGATGATTGTACTTTTGATCTTGCTATTGAAGGGAGAACTCATCAGTTTGGTTCTGCTAGTACAAGTGATTGTAACTCAGCAAACTGGGACATAAAGTTGACTAGTGATGACTTTGCGTATGATGCTACTTCAGACGA
>CAZXEM010000019.1:0-18286 GCA_964639875.1 uncultured Methanosarcinales archaeon
CGACGAACTCCAAAAGCGTCTCTAATAGCGATCATTGCTAGAACTAAACTAATCGCGAAAGCTGTAGATGTTCCTTCTACCAAATAAATTATAGTTACTAAAGAAACTACAAACGCTGAATGTGAACTTGGCATTCCACCGGTTACGATTAAATCACTCCAACTTAAACTCTTATGTTTGAACCAAAGTCCAATTAATTTAACTATCTGAGCACCAAACCCGGCAAACAATAATGCTAAAATTATTTTGTTCATCTTACTAGGTATATTTTTAGGGTTTATATATTTTATTGATTATTTCAGCGTGATGATAAATGTTTAATTAGAAAAGCTAGAATAATATTATTAAAATTTATTTTTGTATTCTTTAAGAGTATCTTTAAATTTAATTATTTTTTTTAAAGAATTATTTGAAGTTTCTTGTTCTAATGTCTTTAAATCTATTCTTAATTGATTTAGGATTTCTGTCTTATTTTGAGCTAATTGTTCGTACTTATTAGCATTAATTAAAACATTATCAATATTTTTAATGATTGAATCAAGATCAGATTTAACATTTTTACTTAAAGTTTCACCAGAATCATTATTAGAACAAGCGTATTCCCAACAATATTCAATAGATTCAATTAATCTATCAATAGTTATAAGTAAATTTAATTTTCGCTTTTTCTTTTTATAATTGTCAAACATGTTATAACATTAAAAAAACAGATTATATAATCTTTTCGAATAAAAAACTTATATTCTTAATTTTTAATTTTCTCTCCCTTAAATTTTAGAAAGTAATAAATACCCTTGAATTTTACTTAAACCCGTGAAACAAAAACATAGGTATCTTAGTTATGGGATTTTAATCTTGTTCATCATCCTATTTTTTGCTTTATCATACTTTTTTCCAAACTTAAAAGATTTCGCTTCACCAACTTTTGTGAGGGAATACCTTCTCGGGTTCGGGATTTTTAGTTATCCAATATTTATTTTACTTTTATTAGCAGCAATACCATTACCAATTCCTAGTACGCCAATAATTTTAGCCGGTGGATACCTTTACGGTACAGTTATAGGAAGTGTTCTAGCTTTAATTGCAGTACTAATCGGATCATCAATATCTTTTTTATTGGTTAGGACTTACGGTCAACCGTTATTAGCAAAGTTAGTAGACAAACATCACATTGATCATTTTCATCACATTTTTAAAAAACGTGGTTGGTTAATTGCTTTCATTTCTTACGTTGTCCCAATCTTTCCTAGCGATTGTGTCAGTGCCCTTTTAGGATTAACAAAAATGCGGTACAGGATATTCTTACTTTTAGTCGTTGCTGGACACATCCCACGATTTTTAATCGTTAACTCTTTAGGTGAAGATTTGTACCTGGGATTTACTTTCAAGACTGCAATTGTTTTAATCTTAACTTTAGTATTAATCTTAATAGCAGTGTTTAGAGAACCAATTAAAAAATTCTTGTTCAAAGAATTAAAAGTTTTAGAGAAAGATGTTAAAATTGTTAAAAAAGATGTTGCATACATTGAAGAAGGGTTAGGAATTAAAAAGAAGAAAGAAAAGAAAGAAAAATAAAGTTTAAACTACTTTTTCTTAAACTCAAAATCAATCATTATCGGTAAATGGTCAGAAAAGTTAAAGTGTAAGATCGAATATTTCTTAACATTAAGCTGGGAAGAAGTTAAAATATAATCTAACCTTTTACTTGGATGCCAGGCAGGTTCAGTAAACGGGACAGACTCTTTATCCAACTTAATCATGTCTTTAAGATGAGTTTTTGTTAAGATATTTTTTATTTCTTCAACTCCGTGAAACGTGTTAAAATCTCCCATTAAAATTACCGGATTTTTAATCTTGTTAACAATTCCGACAAGTTCATCAATCTGTTTAGCACGAGTTTTACCACCTAGAGCTAAATGCGCAGCGAGTAAAGTTACTTTCTGTGGACATTTAACCGTAGCTTCAATGATCATTCTTTTTGTACCTTCATGGAAAACATGATATTTCACATCAACAATTTTGTACTTAGAAATGATGGCGTTAGCTTGTTTGTTTAAGATTGGGGCATGATGAAATAATTTTAACCAACCTGTAAGCGGGTATTTAACTTTTTCAACAAAAGATTTCATCCCCATTTCTTTTTCAAAATATTTTACTTCATCTTTACCTCTGCTTCGGAAAGAACCAGTATCAACTTCAATCAAAGTTAGAATGTCAGGTTTTAACTTTTTTAATGTTTTAATCATCTGTTGATCAAGATTTTTTGGCGGGAAAAATATTTTCCAGACTTTTAAGTATTGGTACCATTTTCCGGGAATCCCTTCACAATATTCAATATTATAAGATATTACTCTAACCATAATGTACACCTCTTTATATTTAAGTAAGAATTAATAGTTAATAAAATTATCGCCAAATACTAATCACATTATTTTCAGATGAATTATCAAAGTTATCATCTTTTTCTTTAATAACTAATTTTTCTATCTTGCTTAAAACGGAATTTGTGGTTTTTATGGTTACAGTTAGTCCTAAATCTAAAGTAAAGTAAGCAAAAGTTTTCCCTACTCGTTTTAATAAACTTTCTTGTGAATCAAGATCTTGATACAGTTGGTGACATCTTCCTAATAAATCATCAGCATACTCTTCAGAATTAATCATGATTTTTTCATTCAGATAACCATCAACCATCTGTGCCAGTCCTGACCAAGCGTGTTGTGCCGTTTGAGGGAACAAGAATTTTTCTTTACCAATTTCAAAATATTTTCTTGCTTTCAAATAATCAGTTTCAAAGTTCATTTTACTTCAGGATACCATAACCAATTAACCTGAATCTGTCACCGACTCTTCGAGAAATAGTGATTTTGTCGCCTTTGTTCACGCCAACAGGTTTCTTTAAAACACAAGTGGTATTCTTTTTACTAGCATCAGTAATAACTCCTACGGTAGCTGCAGAATTTACGTTAAGCATTAAAATTTCTTTTTTTGCTAAAGGTTTAACTTCAGTTTCTTCTTTTGTTCCAACAACCCTTTTTAACAGATGAGTTTCAAGGATAAGTTCGTTATGAAGTGTTGGCATTTTTCCTGGTAAGCCGACTAACGATCCTGATAATTTGTCTGATTTAACAATGGTAGGGTCAAGTGGAGTGGATATTGCCATACTTCCGCCAGGTCCAATTTCTTCTACTGGAACTCCACCAGAAAATATTTGAGTTATTTTAGCTTTTAACGGTTTCCAAACTTTCTTGTTCCTTTCTTCAACGACATAACCAGGAATTATTTCTACTTCTTGGCCAAGTTTAAATTTGCCCTGTTTAACAGTACCTCCTAATACTCCGCCAACCAGTTTTTCTGGTCCGCTACCTGGCTTATTAATGTCAAAAGATCTTGCTACTAACATTAATGGATCAGCTTTCAAATCTCGTTTTGGAGTAGAAATGAATTCTTGAATTGCTTTAATTAAAACATCAACGTTAACGTTAGCTCGGGCAGACATAGGAATTATTGGCGCATCTTTATAATCAGTTTCAGCCAAGAAATCTTTAATTTGTTGATAATTTTTAAGTGCTTCTTCGTGAGAAACTAAATCTATTTTATTTTGGATAATGATAATATTTTTTGCACCGGAAATTTGTAATGCCATTAAATGTTCTTTTGTTTGCGGTTGAGGACATTTTTCGTTAGCTGCAACCATTAAGATTGCTCCGTCAACAATTGCTGCTCCTGAAAGCATTGTTGCCATTAAAGATTCGTGGCCAGGTGCATCAACTAAAGAAATTTTTCTTTGAAACGCTGTTTCTCCGTTACATTTAATACATTTTTCTTTTGAAGTATGATAATCACACTTTTTACAATAATAAATTGAAAAGTCAGCATAACCTAACCTGATTGTAATGCCTTTCTTCAATTCTTCAGAATGGGTATCTGTCCACTTTCCAGATAACCTTTCTGTTAAAGTAGTTTTACCGTGGTCAACATGGCCAACTAAAGCTAAATTAAGTTCTGGTTGAATTGCTTCTGTCTTTTTAGAAGAAGTTTTCTTTTTAGTAACTTTCTTTTCTTTCGTAACTTTTGGAGTAGTTTCTTCTACTTTTTTCTTTTTAGCCATGTATAAGATTAGAAAAGGATAGTATTTATAAAGTTTTAGGGCTAAATTCGTTTTACTTCTTAGAAAACATTCCTTTAAGATAAGGTGAAATTTGATTCATAAACAGTTCATTAAAATATCCATTCTCTTCAAACTTTCTCATTGAAGTTTTAATATGGGTAGAATGTAAAAATTTATACTTACCACCAGCAGCTTTCATTCTTCGACTTAAGTCTGTGTCTTCACCAATTTTAAGTTTTGGATCAAATCCATCAACTTTGTCGAACAAGTTCCTGCGAGTAAACATATTTCCTCCAGCATCTCTTAAAATATAACCGCTTCCCCAAGTAAGAATTGAATATAGGATAGAAATCGGATGAAAGTTTTCTGGTTTGAATAAAGCACAACCCATATCATAACTTTTACTAGTAGCTTCTTGAATTGCTGTTAAATAATTTGTTGCTACTAAAGTATCTGCATCATTAAAAACCAATAAATCTCCAGAAGATTGTTTTACTCCTTCGTTTCTAGCCTGAGAAACGTTAGCTGCTTTTAATTCAACTACTTTAGCACCCAAATCTTCTGCTATACTTGCTGTATCATCATCAGGGTTACAACCATTAGCAACAACAATTGT
The DNA here is from genome assembly GCA_964639875.1 of uncultured Methanosarcinales archaeon. Classification (GTDB taxonomy): domain Archaea; phylum Nanobdellota; class Nanobdellia; order Woesearchaeales; family GW2011-AR9; genus CAZQLW01. The sequence continues at coordinate 4,725 of CAZXEM010000019.1, forward strand.
TTCAAATGAATCATAACCAACAATTTGTTTTTTATAAGACTCCAGAGTAGCTTGAATATAATTTTCTTCATTATGTGCTGGAATTATTACTGAAGTTAACATTTTTTTAAGAACACGCTCAAATACCAAGTATTAAAAATGGCAGTATATTTATAAAATTAACGGGAATTATTAATAAAATGACATTTCCAAAACTTAAATCAGACACAATCCTAGCACCAATGGCCGGCGTTACAGATGTAGCGTTCAGAATTTTGTCTAAGAAGTACGGTGCTGCTCTTACAGTTACGGAAATGATTTCTGCTAATGCTTTAGCAAGGAACAACAAAGCAACTTTAAGACTGATTGATGTTGCTGAAGAAGAAAAACCGAGAGTGATTCAACTTTTTGGCCAAAATGTTGAAAATTTAGTCAAAGCAGCAAAATATTGTGAAGATAAGTGTGAGATTATAGATTTAAATTTTGGTTGTCCTGCTGCGAAAATCATTAAGCAAGGTTCAGGTTCTGCTTTATTAGAACGGCCGAACAAACTTAAAGAAATTGTTAAAGCTGTTGTTGAAGCTGTAAATATTCCAGTAACTTGTAAATTGAGGTTAGGAATTCGTAAAAGTAGTATTAACGTTGTTAAAATTGCTAAATTGTGTGAGGAAGCAGGGGCAAGTATGGTTGCTATCCATGCCAGAACACAGAAACAAGGTTATACCGGTAAAGCTGATTGGACCTGGATAAAAAAAGTTAAAGATGCTGTTTCTATTCCCGTAGCGGGAAACGGTGATGTAAAAACTGTTGAAGATTATTTAAGAATGAAAAAAGAAACTAATTGCGATTACGTTATGATTGGTAGAGGAACAATGGGCAATCCCTATTTGTTCAAACAAATTGATGATTATAATCAGACAGGAAAATATTCTGAACGAGATAAAGATCAACAGGTTAAAGATTTTTTTGCATATTTAGAATTGGCAGAGAAATATAACATTGACATCTTACATATTAAGTTTCATGCCCAATCTTTTACTAAAGGGATCAAGAATGCGGGAATGTTCAGAGATAAAATCAGTCGGTCTAAAAGTGTTCAAGAAGTTAAAGAAGTAATGAAAAAAATTTGATAAAATAATCATCTGAAACAAGCATCTAAAACAAGAACATTTAAAAACATTTTATACTTAATAAGTAAATAAAAGAGGCAGATCATGACTTTATATGAACTTATCAAAAATCGCTTGCACAGAAAAAGGTTAGAACAAATTCTGCACGTTTTCTTAGAAGAAGAGTTCGGTTTCTTAATTTCTAAAATAAAGTTGCACCGTCATTTACCTTTTCATAAACGAATTAAAGCAAAGATTGCTTTTGAAAAAAAAACTGACCATCCCGTGAGGCTAAGGCAAGCTTTTGAAAAGTTAGGTCCTACTTTTGTTAAACTTGGTCAATTATTATCTTTACGTTCAGATTTAGTTCCTGATGAGTTTATGATTGAATTTGAAAAAATGCAGGATAACGTTCCACCATTTTCTTATAAAGAAGCAAAAAAGATTATTGAACAAGAGTTGGGTAAACCGTTAGAGAAAATATTTACTTCTTTTCCAAAAACACCTCTCGCTTCCGCTTCTATTGCGCAAGTTTACAAAGCTAAAATCGGTAAACAAACAGTGGCTGTAAAAGTTCAACGTCCAGGAATTGAAACATTAATGATGGAAGATATTGAGTTAATGAAAAAGATTGTTGAAATGTTAGAACATCATATTCCAGAATTTAAAGAGTACGCTTTAAAAAATCTTGTCCATGAATTTGAAAAATGGACCATCAAAGAGTTCAATTTTGGTATTGAAGCCCATTATGCAAAAAAAATGGCAGACAATTTTAAAAGCAGTAAAATGTTAAAAATACCAAAAATTTATTCTGATTTAACTACGGATAAAGTTTTAACCATGGAATTTATTGAAGGAATTCCGTTACATGAAGTTGAAAAAATTAAGAAAGCAAAAATTAATGTCCGTAAAGTTATCAAGAACGGTTATTACGTTATTCTTAAACAGGTTTTTGTTGACGGGTTTTTCCATGCTGATCCTCATCCTGGTAATATTTTAGTTTTAAAAAATGGCCAGCTTGCTTTTATTGATTTTGGCATTCTGGGTCATTTTGATAAGAAACTTAGAAGGTACGCTTTAGATTTATTTTATACTTTCATTACAAACGATCCGGAGAAAGCTGTTGATGTTGTTCTGAGAACTAACCCTCAATCTGATATTAACAGAGATGCCTACTTGAAAGATGTCCGGGAAATTTTTGAACAGTTACATTATTCTTCTTCCCAAGATATTATGATTGGTCAATTTATTAAGGAAACTTTGACCACTGCCTATAAACATCATATGGAAATCCCTGCTGATTTTGTACTTTATGGAAGAACAGTAGCTATTATTGAAGGGTTGGCAAAAAGGTTCGATCCTACGTTCCCGTTGTATAAAGAAACAGAAAAAATTTTGAAAGAGATAGTATCGCCAAAATTTATTGCTGGTGAAGTTTATGACCGGACAAAAACAAAATTTTCTGAATATGCCCATTTGGCAGAAACGTTCCCTGAAACTGCTAAACAGATTTTGGAGAAAGCTAAACAGTTTAAGTTAAAAATTGATTTGGAAGATACTGATTTAAAAAATATTACTACTGAACTTGAACGTTCTTCCGGGAACATTTCGCTTGGTTTTATTATTGCTGCTTTAATTGTTGCTTCTGCTTTAATTATGCAAACTGATCAAAGTGCTTATTGGTACGGGTCAGGATTTTCTTTAGCAGGCGTATTAGGATTATGGTTAGTCCAGCGGACAATTTTTGTAAAGGTTAAAAAGAACGAATAAAAATGAACAAAAAAAAGAGGTAAGTTGAAAATGAAAAAGCAAGATATTGTGAAAAGAAGTTTATTGTTAGGTGTAGGTTTAGCAGCTTTTGCTCGTGAACATTCAGAGAAAGTTGTTTACGGTTTGGTTAAGAAAGGTTTGGTTGATCCTAAAGAGGGTAAAAAACTGGTGAAAAATATTTATTCAGAAGCAGAACGATCTGGGAAAAAGGTTGCTAAAGTGATGGAGAAAGAACTTAACCGAGTTGTTAAAACTGCTCTTGGTGCTCATAAGAATGTTATGAAAAGTGCTGTTGGTGCTAAGAAGAAAGTTGTTAGGGCTGCTGTTGGTAAGAAGAATGCTGTGAAAAAGAAAATAGTTAAGAGAAAGAAAAGGTAATTTTTTTACTTTTCTTGTCTTTTTAATCTGGTAGCGTAACCAGCAATAATATTTCTAAGTTTTTTACTTTCAACTTGAACATGTTTTACTGCAAGTTCTTTATTTTTAGTGAAATCAGTAGTAAACTTCTCGCCGTGTACTTTCATAAGTTCTTTTGTTTTCCTTTTAATCAGTTTTGTTTTAATTCTTCCCATGTTTCTGTTTATTTGTTGCTTGGTTTTATAAAGGTTTCTCTGAAATTGGTTAATTGGACAGATAATTTTATATTCATTTAAGTTTATCATAAATTAAATGAAAGTTAATGTTATTGAAGGTAAAAGTAGATTTAAAGGAACTGTTGAAATTAGTAGTAATGAAATTATTCTTAAATTGAAGAAAGAAACCATAAAAATTTCTTTTTCTAAAATTAGTTCTTTTGAAGATAGTCTTACTACAGCTACTGAAGATGATTTTTTAACCGGATTAAGTTTTCGAGTGAAGTTTAGTGGCAGGAATTTAGCGGTTATGATTCTTGATAAAAAAGAGACTGAGGATAGTTTTACTGAATTTATTAACAAAATTAAAAATAAGTTAAAATTGAAAGAAAATGATTATAATCAGTATTTGGGTTCTTATTATACTAACATTCCTAACGCTGCAAGATTTCTTTTTGTTATTATTGGTTTGATTATTTTAGGAATCAATCTTTTCAGTTATAAAAAAGACCCTACGGGGACAATAGTTTCTTTAGTCATTTTTATGATTTTTTTATTTATTGCAATAATCTCTAAAAGAAGAAAGATAGTTACGGTTACTGAAAACGAGATTACTCGGCATTTGCTTTTCAGGGAAGATAAAACTGTCAAGTATTCACAAATAACTAAGTTTACTAAAAAGAATAATAATTATAATGGTAATCATAGTGTTAGTTATACCTTACTTTATAACGGTAATAAGAAAATATATTTTGAGTATGGATTGATTGATAAGTCTAATCAACTAGTTAAATTCTTAAAAAATAAATTGAGAAACGTCCCTCAGCGTGATATTACTGGTAAGAAAGAGAAGGAATGGGCTAAGAATAGAAGTTATTGAAAAAAGTAGAAGAAAGATTCATTTACCCCATACATTTTTAAAAGAGCTTATTTTTTCTAATATAACGATGACAGAACTTATAATCACCGAGAAACCCAGTTCAGCAAGGAAAGTTGCTGCTGCTCTAGCTGATAAAGCGCCTGTGCAAAAGAAGAGCAAATCAGGAACTTATTTCGAAGTTACTCACAATAAAAAGTTAATTTACATTACTTCTGCCGTTGGACATTTATACGGGTTAGTTGAATCTGAGAAGAAAGGTTGGACTTATCCAGTGTTTGAAATTAAATGGGACGCGTCTTATAAGTCTCATAAAGATCTTAAATATGTTAAAGGTTACATTGATACCATTTCTATGTTGTCAAAGAAGTGTGACGAATTTACTGTAGCTTGCGACTATGATGTTGAGGGAGAAGTTATTGGTTATAATGTTGTTAGGTTCGCTTGTAAAAAGAAAGACGCTAACAGGATGAAGTTTTCCACTTTAACAAAAGGTGATTTGGTAAAATCTTACGAAAATAAACTTAAACATCTTGATTGGGGTCAAGCTTTTGCCGGAGAAACCAGACACAAGTTAGACTGGTTTTACGGAATTAATCTTAGTAGAGCCCTAACTGCAGCCGTAAAATCTACCGGTGCGTTTAAAGTTATGTCCGCTGGTAGAGTTCAAGGACCAGCATTAAAATTGTTAGTAGACCGAGAACGAGAAATTCAAGCTTTCATTCCTGAACCTTTTTGGTTAATTAAACTTGATGGTGATTATAAGGGAAGTGCAGTTGAAGCTGGCCATAATAAAGATAAAATCTTTGACAAGAAAGTTGTTGATGAAATTTTAAAGAAAGTTAAAGGCCAGAAAGAAGCTAAAATTGCTAAAATTAAAAGAACAAAAAGAAATCAAGCACCACCAAACCCGTTCAACTTAACAAACTTACAATCAGAATCTTATAATTTGTTTAAAATAACTCCTAAAGAAACTTTGGCCCATGCTCAATCATTATATTTAGCAGGAGTAACTTCTTATCCCAGAACTTCTTCACAGCAATTAGATCCAAAGTTAGGGTTTAAGAAAATTTTTACTGATTTGAGTAAACAACCACAGTATCAGGGTTTATGTAAAGATTTGTTGAAGAAAAGTGTTCTGAAACCTAATAATGGTAAGAAAACTGACCCTGCCCATCCAGCAATATATCCTACTGGTCAAGTTCCAGGAGAATTGAAAGAGCGCGAACAAAAAATTTATGATTTAATTGTTAAAAGATTCATGGCAACTTTTGCCGAGCCAGCAGTTAGGGAAACGATGGAAGTTTCTTTAGATGTTAACACTGAAATATTTATTGCTAAAGGAACAAGGACCGTTGAAGAGAACTGGCACGTTTTCTACAAGCCATATGTTAAGTTAGAAGAAATTACTTTGCCTGATTTGAAAGAAGGTGAAGTTGTTAATGTTAAAAAAATCTCTAAAGAGGATAAAGAAACTCAACCTCCTAATCGGTTTAACCAAAGTTCAATCATTAAAGAGTTAGAAAAAAGAAATTTAGGTACTAAAGCTACTCGAGCAGATATCTTGGATAGATTATTTCAAAGAGGATATGTTGAGGGAGTAAAAATATTTGTTACTAAGTTGGGGATGGAAACTGTTGCAGTTTTAGAAAAGTATGCTCCTACTATTGTTGATGAAAAATTAACTGCTGACTTTGAAGCTGATATGGTGAAAATTAGAGAAGGTAAAGAAAAGCAGGATAATGTTTTGGAAAAAGCAAAAAAGTTCTTAACTAAACTCCTTGCAGGTTTTAAGAAAAAAGAAAAAGAGATTGGTAAAGAAATATTAAAATCCGTTCGGGAAACTGAAGATAAACAAAATTATGTTGGTAAATGTACAGAATGTAAAGAAGGCCGGTTAATGATGAAACGTGGTAAGTTTGGTAAGTTTATTGCTTGTGATAAATATCCTGACTGTAAAAAAACTTTTAACCTTCCTAATAACGGTTTAATCAAAAATACTGATAAAATTTGTGAAGTTTGTAGTTCTCCAATGATTTTAGTTATTAATAAAGGTAAAAGGCCTTTAGATGTTTGTATCAACCAAGATTGTAAAAGTAAAACTTCTGATGAAGAGAAAAAAGAAATTAAAAAGATTGAACAAAAAAAGATTGAAAAAAAATGTCCTAAATGTAGTAAAGATCTAGTTCTTCGGAAATCTGTTTACGGTAGTTTCTTAGCTTGTCCCGGATATCCCAAATGTAAGTATACCGAAAGTTTAGAATCTAATGAGAAAGGTAAAAACGGGAAAAAAGAAGAGAAAGAAGAATCTAAATGATATTAACTGATTAGTGACGAAAAGCTTATAAATGGGCTTATTATTCTTATTAAAGATGAGTATTGAATTAATGTACGGACTTGAAAATATGTTTTGGCCAGTAGATAATTCTGCCCAAATTGCAACTGAAAGGGAAGAATTTTATGATGAGCAGGAAGAACTTTACATTGAAAGGCAAGACGGTTTAGTTAGTAAAATTGAAGAAATTAAAAAGTTGAAATTATTTTCAAAATTACAAAAAAATTATCTTGATGATGTTCTTGACAATTCTGGATTACAATGGATGTATAATGGTATTTCTAACGTTGCTACTACAGATATAAATTATTTACTTAACCCGGAAGAAATTGTTAAATTGTATGCTGGGGTATGGCGGTATAAAGAGTTACGTGATTTTAGAAACAAAGACTTAAAATTACCTTCTGATTTTAATGAGATGATCCCTTATTTAATTGGTATGGGTAATAACACTTTAGGTGAAAATGATAAAGGAGAGAGACATTTTACTGAACCTGATAAAAAATTCAATCAAGAAAGAAATCATTATTCTTCACCATTAGAAAATAGGTTAACTTTAATTCCTGATTGTGAAAAAAATAAATTTATGTGTTCTTTAATGGACAAAATTAAAGTTCCTGGAAAAGATTTCTTTATTCCAGAAAGTAGAAAGAGGTCAGGATTAGACGCTACTGCTCGTAATGTTTATTTGAAAGAAACTATAAGACAAGTTTATAGAGATTAATATTATTGGATTATTGTGAACCCTTCTTTTTTAACTTCATCAATTAGATAATGGATTTGTTTGTTTTCAAGGTTATATTTTTGCTCTAAACTTTCTAGAAAAATGTCTAAATCTTTAACGTTTTTATGGACTGTTTCGATTAAAAAGTCCCAACCATTATTTATTTTAAATACATTATTAATATTAGGATTAAGTATCAAGTGTGTTTTTAACTTTTCTTTATCTTCATTTTTTACTTTAAGAAAAATTTGTGCTTTCGTATGATAACCTAATTTTGAAAAATCTAGTAAAATGGTACTTTTAGTAATTAAATTTCCTTGTAGCTCTTTCAGCAGATCAAATAGAGTAGAGATAGGGATATTTGTCTTCTTACTAATAGTAGTAAGCTTCTCCCGAGAGTTCTCTCTCAGATGTGTTAAAAGTTGTAATATTTTCGGATTCATTAGAATATTTCCGGCAAACTATGATATAAAACCATGGTTTAATTTTTTTCAACCAAAAGGTTTAAAAATAAATTTCATCTCATTGTTTATATGGATAGAAAAGTTTATTCTACGAAAGATAAGATTATCGAGATTCTAGCAAATAATAATTCCATTACAATAAAAACAATTCTCTTTATACTTAAGAAAGAACATGCTTTATCAATAACTTACCAAGCAGTTCATAAATTATTAAACCAACTTCTAATTGAGAAAATTGTAATCAAAGAAAATAAAGTTTGGAACCTAAATCAGTCATGGATTAATAATCAATTATCATTTTTTAATAAAATCAGTAAATCTAATGAGAATAATAAAAAAGAAATTGGTGAAACAATCAAAGTGTTTGCTTTTGATGTTAACGGAACTTTAACGCCAGAAATAACTCATGTTGAACTTGCTAAGAAACATAAGAATTATAATGAAATTAAGAATATAATCATTTCGCAGACATTAGGTAAAACAACTATAATCAAAGCTTATACTAAATTAAACGAACTTTTTAAAGGGATTTCTTTGGATCAAATTGTTTCTTATGGTGAACACTTTTCTTTAATGCCCAATCTTAAAGAAACATTGCATGAACTTAAAAAAAGAGGAGCCAAAGTTGGTTTGGTCACAACCGGATTCAAGATCCTAATGGACATTTTTAATAAAAGATTGGGCAATGTGTTTGACTTTATTATCTGTAATGAACTTATTTTTGTTGATGATAAATGTAAAAAATTATCTTTTGATAAAATTAAAACAATTATTAAAAAAAACAATCCAGAAGAATTAAAATCAATTGTTGTTGATGGGATTAAAATTGTAATCAAAAATGAAGAATCAAAAACTGAATTATTAAATAAATACTTAAAAAGTAATAATTTAACTTTCACTAATGCCTGCTGTGTTGGAGATTCGATGGGTGATGCAGATTTTATTAAGATTGCCGCTGAAAATGGCGGGGTTGGTATAGCTTTTAATCCTAATCTTTCTTTATTAGAATATGCTAATTTTCTTAAAGATGAAGGTAAAGATGTTAGAATTGTTGATTCTAAAGATATGGAAGATTTATTAAAATTGTTGGATTAACTTTTCTTCTCACTAACAAATTCTTTTAACTCTTTAGGCCAATTTTTAATATTTTCCTGATGAGATTCGATTTCATTCCAAACACGTTTACTCATGTTACCGGTTTCTACCAACTTAACCAACTCTTCTTTAGCAAAAATAGGTACTCGCTTAAGGTTCCAAATTTGCATTTTTAATTTTTCTTGGTAGGCATCTTTACGATCTTCCTGTTTTTGTTTTTGTTCATTCCAAAATCCAGCATAAGAAAATTCTTCCTTTTTCTCTTTGATCAGTTTCTTACCTTTTTTCAAAGCAATCTTGGCCAATACTGTTTGGTGCATTCTTTTCAAGAACTCTTGTTTATCTTCAATTTTGATCACGTCTGAATAACCGCCCAGGATTAATCCGAACGCGAACGGACTGGGAATAGTATTAGTTGTTTCTTTAACAGACATTTTTTTATTAACAACATTATCAATAATCAGTTGCGCATTTTTATAATCCATTAAATCTTCAAGAACTTCTCGACGTGCTTCTTTCAGGATTGGAAAATCATTACTGATTCGTTTAACTGCGTTAAACAAAATCCTACTACCAATTTGCATTCTACCCGCTTTTTTTGTTCTTCCCATGTACGATCTTAAAATCATTAATGACCGAGCAGCACAGTGTCTGAATCTTCTGGATAAAACTTCACTTCGTTCAATTGCATTCTCTAAAACTAAACGAAAATTTTCTTCTTTAAGTAGTTCAAAAGCTCTCAGAGCGTTAAACAATTTGTCTGATGATAAATAAAATCCATTATCAGTAACACCAATTTCTACATCACGATGTTGCGATTTACCAATAATGTAAGCGAGAGATCTTGACAAACAGTCGTTTACTCTTCTTCCGAACAAAGTTTGAAAGATGACGTAATTTCTTCCTCGATCAGAATACTTTTCAATAACTATTTTTTTGTTTGACGGAATTTCTGAAAAATGGTACTGTTCATAAAAATATTGATAAATTGAATTGGCTGCTTTATCGTCCACGTAAAGGTATTCATTAATGAACTTTATAATTTCTTTTTTAGTAGATTTATGAATAAACTTATCTTCCATTAAAAATCTGAACTTGTTAATTTCCATCGCAAGATCAAAACTTAACGGTAACATTTCTGAGAACCAAGAAGGAACTGTGGGCGGTCGATTTACAGAAGTAGAAACTTGCGCAGTCATCCCTCGAGCAAATTTGAACATGTAAACACTTCCTCCGAGGACGAATACATCGCCCGGTTTTAACCTTTCTAAGAAACCCTCGTCAATCGTCCCGACAATTTGTTCGCCGACTTTAACTCTAACAAACGTTTCTTCTGGAATTGTTCCAATGTTAGTCATGTAAATTACTCTTGCAAGTCTTCCTCTTTTACCAATGTTACCATTTTCTTTATCGTACCATATTTTTGCATAAACGTACCGTTCTTCTAAAGAAACATATTCACCAGAAAGGTATTTAATAACTTCAAAAAAATCTTTCCAGTCTAAATCATGGTAACAGTAACAGTTTTTAATTAAATGAAATAGTTCGTAAATGCTGATTACTCCGTTAATTGCAATACCATAAATGTGTTGTGATAAAACGTCTAATGCGTTGATTGGAATATGGATCCGGTCAATCTTTCGTTCCTTTGCCGCTTTTAATAATAATGAACATTCAATCAAATCGTCCCGGTCCATAACAATGACCCGAGCTTTTACAGTCGAATGTAACTGGTGACCGGCTCTACCGGCTCGTTGCAGAAAACGTGCTACTGATTTCGGACTTCCTAAACAAAGTACTAAATCTACGTAACCAATATCTATCCCTAACTCTAAACTTGTTGAAGAAACGACAACTTTCAAATTTCCGTCTCTTAAATCCTGTTCGGTTTTAAATCTCGCTTCTTTACCTAAACTGCCGTGATGTGCGGCAATACGTCCACTTTGTTTGGACGTGCTAGAAATCTCTGATTTCTCTGCATTTTTATCACTATATTCTTTTGGAAATCTTTCTTTAAGATTGTGGACAATTCGTTCTGTTGCTGCTCTCGTATTAGTAAAAATTAAAGTTGTTCGATGCTCTTGAATAAGTTTGTCCATCAGTTCATACATCTTGTTATGTTTCATCATATAATCTGTATCAACAAGACTTTTTACTGGACTGAGAACTTGTAAATCCATTTCCTTAATGAACTGGACATCAACTATCCCACAGTCTCTTAAATCATCTCCCTGGTAACCAACAAGGTATTTAGCAATCTCATCTAACGGAGCGATTGTTGCAGAGAGACCAACACGAGCCATTCCTGGCGAGATTCTTTGCAACCGTTCCATGGTTAAATTAAAATGTACTCCACGTTTGTTGTCTGCAATAGCATGAATCTCGTCAGCGATTAACCATTGCACATTTGTTAATTTTTCTTTAAATTTTGGAGAATTGATCATGATCGCTAAAGATTCCGGAGTAGTAATAAGAATATGAGGAGCATTCTTTAACATCTTTTGTTTTTGGTAAGATGTAGTATCTCCTGTTCTGACACCAATTCTGATCCCCAGTTTATCTTTGTTAAGTTCTTCTAGTTCTTTCAATGGTTCAATAAGATTTTTTGCAATATCGTTGTTTAACGCTTTTAATGGGCTCACGTAAACACAATAAACTTTATCTTCCAGAATTTGTTTTTTTGCAGAATCTATTAGTTCGTTAAGAACTGCTAGAAATCCAGTAAGAGTTTTTGTTGCTCCTGTTGGCGCAGAGATAAGAACATTTTTTCTCTGATGAATTTCCATTACTCCATATAATTGTGGAAGAGAAAAATCTTTGAATTTCTTGAAAAACCATTTATTTATCAGGGGGTGCAAAATAGCTTTAAGATGAATAGCTTTATACGGATTTTTTATTTTTGTGATCACTTTTTATAGAACATCTATCTTATTATATATTTCGTAAGCTACTTTATAATGTTTTAGTTAGGATTATAACAAATCATGTGGGCTTTTAACATTAACGACATTTTTGTCATGAATAGCGATATACCTTTCAGTTGTTTTTTTATCTTTATGCCCCAATAAACGTTGAATATATTCTGTTTTAACATCGTTCTCAAATAGATGCGTAGCAAAAGCGTGCCTAATCAAATGCGGATAAACTCTCTTGTTAATCTTAGCTTTCTTTGCAGCTTGTTTGATTATTTGTTGTACTGACCTTGTTGTTAAATGTCCGTTTCTTCCAGAGAAAAGATAATTATTTTCATTATTTAATTCTTTAAAATTCTCAATAAATTTATTTGAAATAATGGATTTTCTGTCTTTTTTTCCTTTTCCAGCTCTAACCACGATAACTTTCTCTTCTACTAAAACATCTTTAATTTTAACATTAACAGCTTCTTTTGCTCTTAAACCAGAACAGTATATTAATTCTAATAATAATCTATGTTTTGGATTTGTTATCACGTTGATAAGATTGTTTACTTCATCTTTAGTTAATCCGATGATAACTTTGTAATCATTTTTAGGGATTTTAATGTTATCCATTAATTTTTTCTTTAGAACTTCTTTATAGAAAAATTGTAAAGAATTAAATGCTAATCTCATCGTGGAAGCGGAAACTTTATTGTCTGCCAAATATTCAAGATAATTTCTAAAATCATCAATTGTAACTTTATCAACATCTTTTTTACAAAATAATAAAAATTTCTTATTATAATGAAGATAACTTTTAGCAGTTCTTTGACTGTATCTTCTAATTTTAATTTCTTGTTCTAATCTTTCAAACATTTTCATCACCTAACTTTTTATTAATTTGAATCTGTTCTTTTCTCTTTTCAATCTCTTCTTTAAGCTCTTTTTCCGTTGGCAGGTAAAGTTTATACTTTGAAGCAAAAAGTTTTTTACTTTCATCTAATAAAGTGTATTTTATCATCGTTTTACTTTTATTAGAACAAAGAATTAAACCAATAGTGGGATTATCATCGTTACTCTTTATTTCTTTTTCGAAATAACGAACATAAAAATCCATCTGACCAATATCTTTATGAGTTAGTTTCCCAATCTTCAAATCAATCAAAACAAAACATTTAAGATAATAATTATAAAAAACTAAATCAACATAATAATGTTCATTGTCAATAGATATTCTTTTTTGTCTGGATACAAAAGAAAAACCCTTTCCTAATTCTAAAATGAATTGTTTTAAATTATCTATTAACAAACTTTCTACATCTTTTTCCTGAAACTTAGAATTCTCTTTCAAGTTAAGAAACTCTAAAACATACGGGTCTTTAATCAAATCTTCTGGATTTTTTATAATCTGGCCTTTCTCAGCTAATTCTAGTACCCCTTTTTTATCTTTGCTTAAAGCTAATCTTTCATAAAGTAAAGAATTGATTTGTCTATCTAATTCTCTAGTACTCCAATTACTATTAATTGTTTCATTTAAGTAAAATTGTCTGGCATTCTCTTCTTCAATCCTAAGAAATAAACGATAATGAGTCCAACTCAATTCGGCACGCAGTGCGTGACCTTTCTTGAATTTCTGGTAAAATGTTCTCATATACTTAAGGTTTGTTTTAGTAAATCCCTTACCGTATTCTTCAGTTAGCTTCTTAGACAATTCATTTATCAAAGCTATTCCATATTCAG
>CAZXEM010000020.1:0-18285 GCA_964639875.1 uncultured Methanosarcinales archaeon
CAGAATCATTTGAATAACAACTATTAGATGCATATACACCCCAACTAGCATTACATACTTTTCCACCGCATGGTTTACAACCACTAATGGAATATTCCTCATTAACATAGCATGTATAATTTGCCCAAGTCATGGCAGAACAATCAACTTTTTCACTTTTTATTAGACCACAATTAGTCATTGATTCATTATAAAAAATCTCACCATCACAGATAGGTTTTACTTCCCCAGTTCCAATACAAGGTTTCTCAATTCCAGCCAAACAATCATTCAGTTCCAAAGTAAGTTTTTGTAAGTCATTAACATTAACACTTCCATCTCCGTTAACATCACAATCCATTCCTGCGGGGCAACTATTTTTCAATAATTTATAGTTCATATCTCCCTCATTAAAAACGCCGTCATTATTATAGTCGTAAGCAGATAGGTACCCTATCCCATCACAAACAGCAGCAGGAACATCATCTAAACAAGCATTATTTTCACAACCAGACTCGCATAATTCTTTTACAGGTGGATACTTTAACTTCTCACCGTATTTGTCACAGTCATAAGCATACGCATAATGTTTATTATTCCTTTTATTAAATACGCAACTTTTTTTAAGTAAATAAGTTGTTTTTTCAGAATCATCTGAATATGTTAATGTAACTGCAATATTATTAGCACCAAAAACAACACAACTATAATCAGTAACTACTTTTCCTTTACTTCTTGCTTTACCAGCTAAAGGGGCAGCTTCTTCTTAACCAGTTGCTTCCACATATTCTTCTTTAGTCATCCCTTCCGGAACATCTTCATCAACTATAGTGGTACCACAACCAACCAGAAACATGACTACCAATAATATACTTAACAACATAATTACTTTCTTCATATTAAAACACCTCGTTTTTTAGTTTAAATTAAATTAAATTAACCTCACTTAAGTAATCAGCCATTGTTTATAATATTTTCCTTAAATCAACAGTATAAACAATTTCTTTCTTACCACCAGCATAAGATTGGAAATAAATAGGGTTAATATCAATAAAATAAAAACTGTTTGTCGCCTCATTTTTCAAGAAGAATGAATATCCTATGGTATAATAATCTTTCCACCCTTGAATGATACCACTCTTAAGTAACTAAATAACCAAAAGATTTATATATCTACTCTCAAAATAAGATATAATAATGGAATCAACACATAATTTAGCGAAAAATCCAAATTATAATATAGGGTCAAAAATTGAAGAACTAGAAAGAAGTCCAACCTATAACCAATATAATCAACTTGCCCAAACTTATCAAAATCAACTTAAAGAAATGGGCATCAAAACAATTAAATACATTAATAATGGCAAAGAATGTTTAAGATTTTCTGAAATTCTTGAAGGAGCAGGACATAGATTTATTTCTAAAAAGAATGTAGAAAGATTATTATCCTCACTTTACACTATTAATCAACCAAATGCAAGTTATCAAGAAGTTGAAAAAGCAAGGAAATTATTTTTTAACAGAGTCTCACCAAGTTTAGAAAATAAAATTGAAGATACTTATTTACGGCAAATTGATATCCCTAACAAACCAAAACTAGGATTAAAACCAATTACTGAAAAGAAAGTTAAAAAAAAATATTCTCCAGAAGCAAAACAAAGAAGTTTAGATTTAAAAAATTATGTTAACACACAGAAAAAGTTAGAATATCAACAGGTTATGGAAGAGTATCAAGAATCTCTACATCAAAATACTTACTATGCTTTAGAATTAGCAGAAAGAAGATTAAATGATGAAGAAGTTGAAAAAGCAAATAATTTAATTAAACGTAAAGAAAAAATTTATGATTTTGCTTTAAAAGTTAGAAAAAAAACTGCAATCACTTTGGGAGCAGATTATCTACCAGAAAAGATGTTTGCAAAAGCTGTTGATAACGGTTTAAACATTAACGAATTAGTAGAAAAATTATTCTTAAAAAGAGAAAACAATTACAAAAAAGGAAGAATTGATGAAATGTTAAATAATTTCATGAAACAAACTACATTCATTGGCCATTACGCATTAGATAAGATCGATGAAAATTATTTGTTAGCAAGGATTCAAATTGCCAATAACTCAGGATATGATAAAGAAAAAATTGCTGCAGAAAAATTAAGATTACAAGAATACAGAAAAAATTTAGAACAAGAAACATCTCCAGAAATTGTTAGAGAAGCAGCTACAAATCATTTCACTTTTAAAACTAAAACAAAAAAAGTAGGATTATTAGAAAAATTAACAAATTTCTTCAGACCAAGAAAGATTAAATTAAAAACTTGTTAAAAACTATTTTAAAAATCCCCTAAAGTTTTCTGTTTCTCTTTAAACTCTTTAATTTCTAAAGTTTCTCCGGGTGGAACGAGTTTACCGTAAACCCCGCCGCCGCCAGGAACATACTTAATTTTCCCCTCACGAAAATGTTGGACAAACTCAGCAACTTTTGGATTTAGTTCTTCCATTTTTTCGTATTGAGAATAAAGTAAAACCCTAACTTCATTTCCAAAACGGGAAACAAACCGTTTCCATTCATTTTGTACTTTAACTGACCAGGAATCTTTTATCCCAATCGCTAAAGCAATTATTTCACTTAATGGGATAATATGTTTATATTCCGGACGATGATCTGGATGAACTCCGGATTCTAAAGAAGCAAGTTCGCTAATTCGGTAATCTACACCTTTCTTAATAAAATTCTTACAACTAGGACAACGCCAGTTTAAAGTTAGAGCGTCTTTTGGTTCGAAAAAAGTTAAACATCCTCGGCAGCGAGTTTTATGATATCTTCCCTCAAGAGGATTTAAACCAACATTGAGAACAGATTTTCTGCCTTGTTCTCTTCTAAAAACTTTTTCCAGTTCATTGAAAGATATTTCCTGCATCAGAAAAGTATTAAATTCTCGACCCAACTTGTTTGGCCACGGCGAATGACAATCTGAATTACTTAAAAAAGTTAAATTATGCAATTCAGAAATCCTGTCAGCCATCTTAGTATCAGCACTTAATCCTAATTCCAAAAAATTAATTTTTCTCCATAAATCCCCGTAACATTCTTTGTAAGAATTAAATTTACCATAAATACCAAAGTAAGGAGTAAACCCGTGAGCAGGACCAATTAAACAACCGGCATCTAAACAGATTTGTGTAATCTCTGCACCATTTAACAAAATGTTTGGCCGACCGTCAGAATCAAGATTTTTAGATTTATTTTGAAAAGCTTCTTTGACTTCTTGAACTTTTGACATTGAAGGAAAAAAAATAAGATGGTGCACACGATTATTATCTTCAACTTCTGTTTGCAAAATAAATTTGGTTTTATTTTCATGAGCAAAGATTGCTTCTTGATCTGTTGGTTTTAATTGTTCTTTGATTAGTTGCTGCCATTTACTATGAAGAATGTCTGCAGTCCCAACAAGATGTAACCCTTTTCGGGGAGCTTGTTGCGCAATAACTCGAGGGATCATCTGTTTACTAACTGCAGAAGAATAAAGTCCGTGCATATGCAAATCTGCATTAACGCGAATAAAGTTATTATTGTTGCTAATCATAATTTATATTAAAGAAAAATTTATTGTTTATTAAATTAATTGTAAAGCAAGACATGTATTTCGTAAGTTTTATAAAAAATTAACCTCGCTAAGCTTAAAATGAACTATTTTGCAATTAAGGAAAAGATTCCCAAAGAGATTATAATAAATAGCAAGTATAAGATCCCTGCCCGCGAATACTTAGAAATTCTTGGTGAATCTATAGCAATGAGCGAATTAGGAGTAGAAGGGGTTTGTGCAGAAAGTACGGAGCATGGAAAAGTATTGCTAAGTAAAACTTATTTAGATAAAATTACAAAAGAGTTAGACCGAATTATTTATGAAAATTCATTACCTAAAAAAACGTACAAACATGCCTATAACAAAAAAATTGCTGCTGAAGATATGTTAGATATTTTGCAACAATATTGTTATTAATACTAAAAATCAATAAATAAATTCTAATATCTTTGATTAATCCACCATCTTTTAATAAAAGGTAAACTTAACGTTGATAAAACAAAACCGATAGTTGGTACAATAGCGTTCAGCCAACTATTTTCAATATCAATAGTCCATAAAAACAAAACCACAAGAATGTAAGTCATTAACGCAATGACAATTCGACGGAAAAAACTTATTTCCCAAGCTTTATCTGCTTCTACTCTTTTATTTCTTTGTTTAATTTTTTTTATTTCTAATTCTATACTACTTATTTTTCGCATTTTATAACACCACAAATTCAGTTTTAACCTGCTTTAATGAGGTTAAAGTTTTTATTTTAGTAATTCCTTTTCTGGAGATAACATTCTTAATCAAATGATAATATTCATCCTGATCTTTCACCCTAATTTTTAAAATCATTTCCCAATCACCAGTAATGATATCAACACTTTCAATTTCCGAATGTTTAGCCAACTGTTCACCAATCTTTTCCGGGTCTCCATATTCGTCAGGAGAAAGGTTAATCAAAACATAAGCACAAAAACCTTCACCAATTTTCTTATAATCAAATACTGCTTTGTAAGTACGAATAGCCTTCTCTTTTTCTAATTTTTTTATATTATAATGAATTGTAGTAGAAGGTTCTTTCAATTTCTTTGCTACCCTCGCTATCTGAGGAGTACAAAAACCATCTTTAAAGAGATTAATCAATTTAGGTTGAATGTTTTTCATTATTTTCGTAGAATATTCAATTATTTATAAATATTTCGCTTATTTTTTGAATATTATCCCGTAACCAATATATAGTTATAAACATATTATAATTACAGATTAAAAAAATAAAACAAACGGAGGTAAAATAAATAAAAAAATGATAGAAACAATAGTGTTAGTAGGAATAGTAATGACAGCAATATTAGGACATAAGTATTGGATGCCCAGTTTTGGATCTGGCTCAGCCCCAAGTGGCTACGAGACAAAAAAAGAACCAAAACCAGAAAAAGCAGAGGATACTAGATCAGAACTTGAAAAGAAAGCAGAACTAGTTGACGAATTGACTGGAATGGAGTTCAAATTGGAAGATCTTAGCATAGGACAGTTAGAAAAAATATTTGAACTGTACAAAAAAAAAGTTTTTAATTTTTTTTAAATTTTGTAAATATAAAAAAATGAAAAGAAGAATAAAAAATAAAAAGTGAAAAAAAATGCAAGGGAAAAAATTAACGGGAATACTAAGCCTAGCAAGTATTGATGGAGCCGTAGCTATTGCTGCAGCAAGCGGATTGTTTAAACCGGGAAATGCATTAATGTTAGCTTTTTGTTTCCTTGCAGGACCAGCGGCGTTACTTGCTGCAATAATGCTTGATGGCGGAGTTCGAGAACGAATGATAGCTGCATTATTTGCAGGACTAATTGCAACAATTATGATTGTGGTTGCTGCAGGATTCGGGCCAGAATTATTGAAATTTGTAGATTTACGAATGATAAAAATTATTGGAGGACTTGCAGTGATGGTAATTGGTTTGCTTGTAATGGGAATAAAGATACCCTCAATGGTTCCGGCAGTGATGATCATCGGAGGAATAATGTTAAGTTTTGGCGTTAAACTTTTTCAATAAAAGAATAAGAAAATAAAATAAGAAATCAGAGGTAAAGAAAATGAAAATAAATGATATTGAAGGAACAACCGAGGCTAAGGCACAACAAAGTGCTGAACGTTTTTATTGTTAGCCAAATACCAAAACGGATTTCACATCCATTAGGAATTGGTTTTGATCAGATAGAACTATTTTTAAAGGAATATATTAGAAAAGACCGTGATGAAAAAACATCAACACCAGATTTGGGGTTAAGCCTAAGCCATATTGAAAAAATTGAAGGGATTGAAGAAATGTTATCAGGAATTAGGCAATCACCTTTATGTTTAATAGAAGGATGTACCTCCCCAAATAATGGAAAAGCATTGAAAGAATTTATTGAAAAGATAGGAATCAATAATCCAGAGATACATGCTATTGACTTGATTGATGTTAAAACATTTTTAAGGAATTATGGTATTGAAATGCCGATGACAACATTTTCTGTTGGAGACGCTACAAATCTAAGAAAAAGTTATTCTGACTCCAGTGTAGATGTTGTTGCCCAAGATTTCCTTTTGAATTGTGCACCTTACACAACTCATTTGCCAATCATGCAAGAAGTTAAAAGGATTTTAACTCCTCAAGGAAAAGGACTAATTTGTTTTACTGATCAACAGTGTATTTTAGGTCAAGAGCAGATAACTTATCAACAAGTACAAAAAGAATTAGGACTGAGATTTAATGAAGATGCTTTTTGTATAAGGGACTTACTTCCAGATGATAAAAGATATGATTTGGATTTAAAAGAAAAAGTATTAAATGAATTAAAAGGAAAAGTGTTAGTTAATGGTCGTGAAGACAGGTACACATTAGTAACAACTGAGGGGGGAAATTTTGAGTTTTTTCAACCTTTTGATTCATACCAAAAAATCTTATTGCAATCAGGGTTAGAGATTGAAGGGATGGAAAAATCCAGTGGCATCGACCGGAATGGAATAACTTGTGTTAGGTACAGAACTGTACTGAGAAAAATAAAATGAAAAAGATAACAGGAACAGTAAATAGGACAGATCAAGACAAAATAGAAGTAGTCCCACCTCTACATTTTTCCACAATCTGTTCTCAAAAGATTCCTGGCGAGGTTATAGGTTTTGAATATGGTAGAATTGATAACCCTACCAGAACCATGGTAGAAAAAGAATTAGCTTCTCTTGAAAACGGTAGAGAAGCAATTCTCTTTTCTTCAGGGATGGCTGCAATAAATGCTATTTTGTTAACTCTTAAATCGGGAGACCATTTAATTTGTGGTGAAAATATATATGAAGGAACTAAAAAATTAATTGAAGAAGTGTTTAGTAAGTTTAAGTTAGAAACTTCTTTTGTTAAAAATAGTTCAGATCTTAAAAAAAAAATTAGAAAAAATACTAAACTAGTTTTGTTTGAAACAGTAAGTAACCCTTTATTAGAAATTATTGATATAGAAAAAGTAAAGAAGATTATTAAGGATCATAGCGAAGGGAAATGTCAATTAATAATTGATAATACTCTTAGTACTCCTTTTTGTTTAAATCCTTTAAAATTAGGCGCAGATATTGTCATCCATAGTACTACAAAATTTCTAGCTGGCCATCATGATACAATTGGAGGAGTAGCAATTATCAATGATAAAGAAATTGCTCATCAGATCAGGAACATTCAACAAATGGGAGGAAGTTTTTTAGCACCATTTGATTGTTTTCTTCTTAGCAGAGGGTTAAAAACTTTTAAAGTTAGATTTGAGAAACAATCAAAAAATGCAGAATTATTAGCAAAATGGTTAAGTAAACATCCAAAAGTTAAAAAAGTAATTTTCCCCGGACTTAAAAATCATCCACAACATAAAATTGCTAAGAAACAAATGAAAAATTTTGGGGCAATGATTTCAATAGTGATTAAAGGAAATAATCCAAATCACTTTTTTAGAGAATTAAAAATGATTAAAATAGCTCAAAGTTTTGGTGGTTTTGGAACAACCATTCAAGTACCAAGAAAGATGATGACTTTTTCAGAAAAAAATGAAGAGTTAGATAAAAAAGGGATTAATAATAATTTCATCAGAATTTCAGTGGGTTTGGAAAATATTAAAGATATTATTTTAGATTTAGAAACATCATTAAAGAAAATAAAGAAATAAAATAAAAATAAATTATTTCCCTTTACTTATGCTTCCGCAACAAACTTCGCACTCATCACTGAAACATAAACATTCGGGTTCGTAATATTCTCGTGGATGTTTACAACTTGGACATCTTTCTAAAGGTTCTTCACCAGTATGAATATAACCGCATTTACTACATTTCCACCTGATTGGCTTGTCCCTTTTGAAAACACTACCTTTTTCTACCATTGCTAACAATTTTTTGTAACGGTTTTCATGTTCCTTTTCAACTTTAGCAATTTCTCGGAAAAGTTTTGCCGCTTTTTCATTACCTTCTTCTTCAGCTTCTTTAGCAAATTGTGGATACATTTCAGTAGTTTCGTAATGTTCACCCTCAATCGCTGCTTTCAGATTTGCTTCAGTATCACTTATCCCGTTAAGAAGTTTAAATTCATCTTTAGCATGTTGCACTTCATTCATTGCAGTTTCTTCAAAAATTTTTGCAATGTAAAGGAACCCTTCTTTCCGAGCAACTTTAGCAAAATAGGTATATTTGTTCCTTGCCTGTGATTCTCCAGCAAAAGCAGTTTTTAAATTTTCAATAGTTTTAGACATTTTCTGTTACCTCGTTTTAAGTTATTTTTATTTTCAGAGAGAACCCATTATTAAAGTTTTCTTTTCTTAAATGCTAAAAACACATGAAACCATCTTATTCTTTTTACCCCACTAGCCACTGGTCAGGTGCGGACAAAGTATATAAACCGGTCATCTGATTATGAATAATGAACAAAGAAGTGATTGAAATGAATGTTGGAAAAATATACAAATTACCGATTAATAATAAAACCGCTTACATTGCAGGAGTGATAATTGGAGATGGCAACATCTCAAATTCCAAAAAGTCAAAAACTGACCACAGTAAAGATTATCGAATTACTATTGAAATGATTGATAAAGAATTTTTAGAAACATTTTCTAAATTAATTAAATCTTTAATCACAACAAAAAGTAAAGTTAAATGTCGCCTAAGAGATACAAAAGATAAACCTCATTATTCTTTTCAATTCAGGAATAAAAGTTTTTATTATTTTTTAGTTAACGATTTAGAGATCCCAGCTGGAAAGAAATCAAATATTGTTCAAATCCCACATAAATTACTTAGTTCAATGAAACTACAAAAACATTTTTTAGCAGGATTATTTGATACTGATGGAGGGATAAGAAGTAATACTCTTGGCTTTACATCTGCAAGTCAACAATTAATGAAAGATACCAGTAAAATTCTATCTACTTTTCGAATTAAACATAATTTAGAATCCTGGTTAAATAAAAAGTATTCTACGTATTATTATGGACTTAGGATTTCTTTAAAAGATACCGATAGATTTTTAAATGAATTCCCTATTAAAAATAAAAACAAATTGAAAAAATGTTTTCATCATGTGGACGTGCCGGAGTGGTCAAACGGGCAGGATAATTTTTAATAATATGTTAATAATTATGCCAAGCTTAGGTTGTTCTGGTAGTTATATTGGGTGTAATGAGCTTAACTGCGATGAATAAAAGACACCCTGTGACTTAGTGTCTACGCAGGTTCGAACCCTGCCGTCCACACTTTTTTATAATTAGTTTAAGGCAGGTAAAGAAATCAGAGATTTCTGCTTATCTGCCGTCCACATTCTTTTTTTCTTAAGAATTATTTCTTACTTTTCTTCTTCTTATCTTCATCGTCCAAGATAGGCTTTACTGTTGGAAAGAAGATAACGTCTCTAATAGAATCCTGACTTGTAAGAATAACAACAATTCGATCTACCCCAAATCCTAATCCTCCAGCGGGAGGCATTCCATATTCCATTGCATTAACAAAATCTTCATCCATTGGATGAGCTTCGTCAGCTCCGGCCCTTAATTGTTCAGCCTGTTCCTCTAACAATTTTCTTTGTAAGACAGGATCATTTAACTCCGAATATGCGTTACTAAGTTCCATTCCTAAGCAAAATGATTCAAACCGTTCAATTAATCTTGCATCTTTTGGATGAGGTTTACAAAGTGGAGTTGATTCTTTAGGATGATCAATGATATGCACTGGTTGAACAAGTTTATCTTCTACCAATTCTTCAAAAAGTAATTGCACTCCCAGACCCCAATTGAATTTACCCTCATAATCAATATTATTACTCTTAACGACTTCTTTAATATTTTCTTCAGTCATTTTAGAAACGTCAATCTTTGCATACTTTTTAATCGCATCAATCATCGATAACCTTTTCCAAGGTGCTTTAAAATCAATAACTACTTCTTCACCACGATATGTTTGTTTAACTTTCGTTGAGCCGTTAATTGCCAAACAAGATTTTTCTACTACTTCTTCCAAATATTGCATCATTGTCCGATAATCTACATAAGCTTCATAAACTTCTAACATCGTAAATTCGGGATTATGAGTAGTATCAACATCTTCGTTCCTGAAATTTTTACAGATAGTAAAAACCTTTTCAAAACCGCCAACAAGTAACCGTTTCAAATATAATTCTGGAGAAATTGATAAAAACATTTTCATGTCCCAAGCATTAATGTGAGTTTCAAACGGTCGAGCATTAGCACCACCATAAACTGTTTGTAAAAGTGGAGTTTCTGCTTCCAAGAAACCTTTTTGATGAAAATAGTCACGAATGATTTTAATTATTTCTGCCCTGTTCATAAAAACTTTTTTTGTATCTGGGCTCATGAACAAATCAACATACCTTTGTCGGTATCTTAGTTCAATATCTTTTAATCCGTGATACTTTTCAGGTAACATCATTACAGATTTGCACAATATTTCTGCAGAATTAACTTCAATAGTAACTTCGCCCATTCTGGTTTTGAATATTTTTCCTTCCACGCCGATAATATCGCCAACATCAACTTTTTTAGCAAAAATTTTATAATTTTCTAAAAGGTCTTTAGATAAATAAAGTTGCACTCTGCCAGACTGATCCTGAATATGAAAAAAGCTAGCTTTACCCATAACTCTTTTTAACATTACCCTTCCAGCAACAGAAACTGTATCTTTAGTATGTTCTTCTTTTTTTAAGCTTGAATATTTTACGTTAATGTCAGCAGCGTGATTTGCTTGGTTGTAGGTGTAAGGGTACGGATTGATCCCTTGCTCTAATAAATCTTTAAGTTTGTTCAGTTTACTTTCGTCCAACTTTAATTTTTTTGCCATAGACGAGAACTAATAGCTATGGTTATTTAAATATTTTGATAAAGAATTAGGATTCAGAAGGTTCATCACTAACTTCTGCTATTATCTTCTTAACTTTCTTTCTTGCAAATTTGTGCGCTAAATGTAACGGCTCAGGCATTTTATGTGGGAACTTAATAATCTTAGAAACAGTATCTAACGTGGAACCTAACGAAACTAAATGGCCAGGAGAAACGTAAACGGGGTTAGCATGTTCTCGAGTAATAATTTCAAATCCAACAATATCGTTATAAAGCATAATTTTTCCTTTATCAACATTACCAAAAACTAGTTTCTGAGTTACGCCAATAGTAGGTTTGTTTAAAGCTAGTCCTAAATGTGATGCAATTCCTAATTTACGAGGATGAGCAACACCGGTACCGCTAACCAAAATTAAATCGGGTTCTTGTTCCAAACTGTTAAAAGCTTCAATCATTGCCGGCATTTCACGATATGCTTGAAAACCTGGCCGGTAAGGCAAAGGATTAGTAAGAAGATATTTCTTTTTTTCAACAATTTCCATGGAAGGGAATTCACAAACTACAACATATGCTAAAATGTTATCACCAACAACAGCACAATCTATCCCGCCAATGGTTTTAATTCTATTAAAATCATCTCTAAGAATAATTTTCCGTGCTAGCTTTGCTTGCTCTCTTTTTAGTTCGAATGTGTCCAATATGTTCACCCTTTTGAATAATATATAGTCAAGAACAGAACTGCTTTATAAATGTTTTGTTACTTATTAGTGGTTATATCGGAAAAGTTTATAAAAGAGAATCTGATATTTATAAAAATGGAAGAACCAAATAAAATCATTGGATATCATTATACTAATCCTAAAGCTTATCAATCTATGGATACAAATGGGGTAGATAGAAATTTCAGAACTCCGTTTAATGATTTTCGAGGATTAATTCCTAGTAAAATGTTCGTTCATCCAAATTTAAAAGGGTTTCCAAATGAAGCGTACAATAAAGTCATTGAGGGATTATTTGAACCAGAACCAAAATCGTGGTTAGAAAATCCAGAATTCCCGTTTCTATGGAAATTATTAATGCATGATATTTGTAGAGAAGAAGAAACTATACTTCTAAGTTTCGAATTAGAACCAAAAGATAAAGCATACGTTGTTGAAAGAGCTCACGTTGAAAGAGAATTATATAAAGAAGCAAAAGGGCAAGGGAAACCAACTAGAGAATCTAAAAATAAAGCTTTCAAACAGTATTGGGAATCAAGAGTTCCAGTGTTTGAATATGACGGAAGTTATTCAGCCCCGCAATTAGCAATCTGGTCTCCAATAGAATTTGAAAGGTTAAATGTTGAATGGGTTAAACCTACTGATGAAGTTTGGCAAAGAGTTCTAGATAATAAATGGTAAACTACCATCCAAAAACTCATACCATAATAATGGAAGAAAAGTTACTTGTGGGTGGTTTTTTGAGGCGAGTAAATAGAGCATTATTCATTATCTAACCGAAATATTTATATGCTAATTAAAGATTACACAAATGGTGATAAATAATGGGATTCTTTACAAAATATAACAAATTAATTACTGATTTAGAAGATAATATTAAACTAGTCAAAGGAGAATGTGGAGCTATTGACCATAATTTAAGTAAAGCACAAGATAATATTAAAGAATTAATTAGTTTTGTTAATGAAGATAAATATGTTGAAGCACATAAGTTATATCGCAAAATAAAAAGAAACATCAATGCCGCTTCTAATTCAGTGAGAAGAGCATGTAACCAACCTAGAGAATGGGAATTATTAAAGTTATTAAAAAAATTTGAAATTTCTATTAATGCAGAACATAAACCAATAATTAAACAACAAAGAGTGCAGATTCATTTAGGTTTTGCAACTTTACAAACTTATGTTTCAAAAATTGATAACGAATTGGCTAAAGAACTTAAACAGATTATGGCAATAATTGAATCTGCAAAACAACCGCTTAATGATAAACAAAAAACAAACTTGATCAATAAAATATCTTTATTGAAAAACCATATAGATGGAACAATAGGATTTGGCCCTGATCATGTAGGCGCATTACAAGTAATCATTGCTTTAAACGAAATTGAAAAAGTACTGAAAAAAGAAAAGAATTCACCGCAATTTAAAGCTTAGGTGATTATTTTTTTCTTTTATACTGAACTACCATCCAAAAACTTATATAATCCGTTCTCTTTTACAATTAAATTATGAACAAAAGAGGGATAGCTCCGTTAGTAGCTACATTACTTTTAATTTCTTTCGCCGTAGCTCTAGGAATAGTAATCATGAACTTTGGACAGGCACAAGTAGAGTTAGAAGCACAATGTCCGATAGAAATCGGATTACACTTATCTGAAATTGGTGGTCAAAAAGTTGCTTGTTACAATGTTGCAACTCAACAAATTACTTTCACCATGGAAAATGGAGTAAACATTAACGTTGAAGGTTTAATTGTTAACGTGATTGGAACACAAAAAGCTGAATCAACAGAATTAAGCAATGCTAAGATAGGTAAAGCTGGAACTTATATGGGTAGTGTTGCTTACAATTTTGCGGAAGGGGGAGCAATAAGACAAGTAAAAATAACTCCGAAAATTAAACTTTATGATAAAGAACAAATCTGTGTTGAAAAAGCGTTAATTGTTGAAAATATAAGAGATTGTTAATTCTAATTTATTAAAAATTAAAGAAAAAAACAACGCCGAGGCTGATATCAGAAACAAAGTTTCTGGAACCATCCCCGGCTAGTTTCACAACGCCGAGGCTGGGATTTGAACCCAGATATCCGTGAGGAAACCAGCTTACTTCACGATAAACGGAGTAAATGATTAAAAAACCCCGTTTTTCAATAGCAGGCTAGCGCAATTTTCTGCTCTGCGTAAACCTTTGCTTGC
This sequence comes from uncultured Methanosarcinales archaeon, assembly GCA_964639875.1. GTDB lineage: Archaea > Nanobdellota > Nanobdellia > Woesearchaeales > GW2011-AR9 > CAZQLW01. Next base: position 13,830 of record CAZXEM010000020.1, read on the forward strand.
GCAAAGTACCAGATTATGCGACCTCGGCGTGAATAAATCTATCAAAGGAATCCCATTTAAATGTTTTTCTATTAAAAAACTAAAAAGAAAAGAATTATAAAAAAAATTATTCAATATTAACCGGCTTATTACGGAAAATTTGGGCAAAGTAAGGTACAGCTACAACGTAATCTTCACCAAAACCAGCAATGTCACCATCAATAGCTTCACAAGTTTTTCTTAGTTTAGAGATTGCTCGCTTTAACTCGATTAAATCTTTCTCTTTTAAAGGTCGAATGTTTACCAAAGCAATGGTTGAACCTTCTCTAAGAACGTCCAAAATTTCTTTAATATCTTCAAACTCTTCAATTACGAACGGCCGAACAATAATCTTAGCCTGTTCTTCTTTTGTAGGAGATGAACCTAACTCAAGATATTCCTCAGATTGTTCCTCAATTACTTCATCGTCCTCAATTGGTTTTGTAAATTTATCCTTTAATTGTAATAAAAAATCTTTCATTTTTACACCCTCTCTTATATTTGATTATAATTGTTCTTTTTTTAACTCTATAAAGACTGCCCCTTCTATATAAATGTTTTTATAGTCCAGTGAGTATATCACTTAACTACTCAAACGAAATATATTTGAATAGGATTTGCCTTTCTTTCCTTTACCTTTATCAAACTCAACAGTAGCCCGTGGTAAACTGAAAGTGCCTACAATGTTAAGTTTAGCTTTAACTTTATAAGTGATTAAACGATGTTCATGTGAATCAATCTCTGCTAAGGACCAGATAACTTTTGTCCCTTGTTTAACGTGTCTAACCTCTTGAGGTTTTAATGTTCCCAATTCTAAACTTTTTTCTACATTAGCAATTCCGGGAACAAGATCAATAATCTTTACTCCTTTAAGCGGTTTACCAGACTTATTATAAACTTCTAAAGTAACTTTAATTTCCGATAAAGCACCCTCTTCATCACTTTTTGTAGTCATAGCTGACTTTTTAGCAACAATTGGAGTTTGAACATACCAATAAAAACTACCAAAAATAAAGATAACTAATAATAGGTAAAACAATAATCGGTAATTCACCACAAAATTAACACTAGTAGTTTCATTAGGAGTAAGAGAAATTTTCCATACTAAATATTTACTACCATCAATTGTTTTATATTCACTACCAGAACTTTTAGTAAACAAAGAAGACCAAAAAGACATTGGAATTTTAACTTCTTGCTTATTCAAAACATTACCAGGATTAGTAATTGAAATTTGTTTAAATTGTTTAAAGAAAATTATATCTTCAACAACATTAATAGAAAATGCAGGTAATAACGAAACAACTTCAATTTTCTTTTCAACAACTTTAACTGTTTGACCTTTACGTTCAAAGACAAAGAAAAGTGTATAATCTTTTGGTTGCTGAAATTCGCTTGGAATAATAGTAAATTCTACGGTTTTCTTTTCTAACGGTGGAATATGGATAGTCATCTCTTTAACAAATTCAGGCATATCGCTTTGAATTTTTAATTTTAAATCAGTCAAATTTAAAGGATTCCGACTATCAATGAAAATTTTAATTGGAACTGGTTCTTGAGGATTGATTTTTTCGTCCATATCAACTGTAACTGTTAAAGCAGGAAAATATTCAATTTGTCCTTCAGGACTAAGATACAATTTTAAACTTTTAGTATGAGTAGTGTAATCATTTCCTCGATAACTATCAACATATAATGTTGGTGCATAAGCACCAGGTTTAAAATCTTCAGTAGGTTTAACAGTAACTATAGTGGTTTTTTCTTCTCCCGGTTTAAGGTCAAAAGTTCTATCTTGTGGAAGTGGATCAATTATCCAACCTAATTCTAAAGCATAGACAGTATAACTTTGAAGTTCATTACCTGTACTTTTAATTGTAACTTTAAATGTAGCTTGTTCAGCCGTAGTAATATGATTCTCTAATGGAGTTACAGTTACTTCTGTATCTGCAGCTAAAACAGTAATAGAAAGTAATGAAAACATTAATAACACTAAAATAAATAATTTACACCTCAACTTTTTCCACCTCGAAATTTAGACAAAATAAACTAATATTTAAAGACTTCGCTTTTTTAGGTTTAAAATAAATTGTTTAAGATGAAACGTTTAGAAACATTTATATACTATAATCTTTTAATTTAATACAAATAAAAGAGGATAATTAGATGGTAGAAGCAAGCGGATTTCGTGGAGTGATAGAATTTTTAGGTGATTTAGGAGTCTATGACATAATCTTACCTTTCTTATTAGTGTTTACAATTGTTTTTGCTATTCTTGAAAAAACTAAAATTTTGGGCGTAGAAAAAATTGACGGCAGAGAATTAACTAAAAAAAATCTTAATTCTATGGTAGCATTTATCATGTCGTTCCTTGTTATTGCTTCAACACAGTTAGTTTCTGTAATTAATGAAGTAATGGCTAACGTCGTCTTACTATTAATATTGGCAATTTGTTTTTTAATGTTAGTAGGAGTATTCTTTGGCGATCAAGAATTTGTCGGAATAAAAGAAATTCCTGGCTGGACAAAAGGATTCATGGTATTTATGTTTATAGGAGTAGTAGCAATTTTTATGAATGCAATTAAAATCGAAGTTAATCCGGGAGAATCTTATTCGGTTTTAGAAATAATATTTTCAGTTTTTCAAAACTGGGACGCTCAATGGGCAACATCAATCATTTTCCTATTAGTGATTGGTCTTTTTATGTTTTATATTATTAAAGACCCAAGTTCACCAAAAAAAGAAAAAAAGAAGGAAGATTAAAAATAATTAAATAGATTAAAATGAATAAAATTAAAATTATTAATTGGAGGTTAATTTAAAATGGTAGGTACAAGTTTTGCTAATCTGGCAGGTTATTTTCAAACTTATGGGGTTATGGATTTTCTGTTACCCTTTTTGTTAGTATTTGTAATTATTTTTGCAGTTCTGCAAAAAACAAATATTTTAGGAGATGGAAAAAAGAATTTCAATGTGGTTGTAGCACTTGTGCTAGGATTAATGTTCGTTGTCCCACATATGATAGGTTATTATCCGTTAGGATATGATCCTGTAATGGTTCTTAACGAAACTTTACCAAGCATTTCTTTAGTTGCAGTAGCAGCAATCATGTTATTATTATTAATGGGTATCTTTGGAGCTGATTTTGCAGCATCCGCATCCCCACTAATTGCTTTAGCAGCAATAGTTTTTGTAGTTTATATTTTTGGTTCAGCATTAAACCTTTGGGCAGCACCTTATGATGTGTTTTATTGGTGGTCGGCAGAAGTAACAGAATTGATGATCATTATCCTTGTCTTTGGCCTTATAGTTTGGTTCATTACTAAAGAACCAGGTACAGGAAAAGGTGTTGATGCATTAAAAGATTTAGGAAAAGGTTTAGGTAAATTAGTGGAGAAGAAATAAATCATGGCAACCGTATTAGATTTAAGTTTATTACAATCGTTTGATGTAATTTTTCCGGTGTTATTAGTTTTTGCAATTGTTTTTGCAGTGTTGCAAAAAACTAAAGCATTAGGAGAATCATTACAAATTAATGCGATAGTAGCAGTAACAATAGCGTTCATGGTTCTACTTTCCGATACGTTAGTTAGTGTGTTAAACTTTATGGTCCCTTGGTTTACAGTGATTATAATCTTCTTTATTTTAATCCTCTTAATATTCCAAATTTTTGGTGCTACCGATTCAGATGTTAGAGGTGCACTTAGCGATAAAACTTTACAATGGACACTTATTGGAGTAGGAATTGTCCTTCTTGTAGCATCTTTAGGAACAGTATTAGGACAATCATTTACTGATGCCGCTTTTGAAGGAGATGGTAATGTTACTATTTCCGAGGATGGTGGAGTTGCTCAAAAAGATTTTATGGGTAGTGCAAGAGCAACATTATTTCATCCAAAAGTTATGGGGTTAGTAATAATTTTTCTAATAGCCATCTTTGCAGTAGCCTTCTTAAGTGGCGGATGAAGCTAATTTTAATTTCTTTTTTGTTCATATTTTCTACTATTATTTTTAAGACACCATAAAGATTACATAATAGTAAAAAAGGAGTACATAATAGTAAAAAAAGGTTACAAATTAGCAACATTTATAAAGATTATAATTATAATTAGTTTAACTTGGACAAAAAAGAGAGGGTTGAAGTAGTAAAATTAATTTCTCAAGTAGTTAATTCACTTTCTGAAAAAGAAGAAGGGATACCCATTTCAATTTTTAGAACAAAAGGAATTTCAGGGCTAGAAGCAATTGTTGTTTATCTTAAAGACCATCAAAAAAAGTCAATAAAAGAAATTGCTACTAGTTTAAAACGGGAAGCAAGTACAATTTATACTACTTATACTAATGCTCAAGAGAAATTAAAAAAAATCAAAGGAAAATTAAATTGTTCTGATAATCCAAAAACAGTTCCTCTAAAGATATTTTCTCAAAGAAAATATTCTAT
>CAZXEM010000021.1:0-17957 GCA_964639875.1 uncultured Methanosarcinales archaeon
TCATCCCATAATTTTCTAACTTCAGTTATTTTAAGTATCCGTTTATACTTTTTTAATCCGGAAATTACTGGATTAGTAACAACAATAATGTCAATAGCTTTAAAACTGGTTTTTGGAACTCCAATGTCGTTAACAACCCGGTCGTAAACACCATAAGGAGAGTCTGCGTGAATAGTTCCCGCAACAACGTTTGCAGCAGCACCGACCCGCATTGCTTCAAAAAGGGCAATAGCTTCAGTACTTCGAACTTCACCAACATAAATCGCTGAATCGCCTAGACGTAAGGTACTTCTAATTCCTATAGACGGATCAACCTCACTTCCTGGAGATGATAATGCAGAAGCAACTTTTAACGATTCAATGTTATAACCTAAAGTACGTAACGATTCTTGTGGAAGTTCAAATGTATCTTCAATAGTAATTATTCTTGATCGTCGAGACATTTCTACTAAAAAACTGCCCAACAAACTACTTTTCCCAGAAGAACGAGTACCAGCAACAAGAATTGTAGCGTTATTATCAATCAAGAAATTTATTAAACCTGCTCCAAGCCCGTTCATGTACCTAATTTTTGGTTGCATATATAACGGAAATGTCCAGGGATGATCTCGGTGTCTTCTGAACGAATAGCCAAGCCCGTTAGGACTTAACGGAGCAGTAATCGCGGAAACCCTTGAACTGAACCCTTCAACTTTAAGTTCTGTATCTAAAATCGGGTTAGCTTCATCTAAAGGTCGTCCAGAAATTAATCTTAACTTTGTTGCCCAGGAATCAACTTCTTCTCTAGTAGGGTAAATGTTAGTATAACAATCTCCAAAATCTTGATGAACAACAAAAATTGGTAATTCTCCGTTAGGAGCGTTAACGTTAACGTCCTGAATTTTTGGATCTGAAAGGAGAAGTTCAATTAATCCAAACCCAACAGTATAACGTAATAATGCTCTAGCTAAAGCTTCAACCTTTTCATCAGAAAGTTTCATCTTTTTATGAGTGAGTAAATCGTTAAGCAAATCTTTACCAATATTAAAAAAAACTTCTCTCATCCTTTCAGGGTCAACAAACTCTTCTCTTGTCGGCTTATGTTCAGACATGATTCGTTTAGCATCGTCAAGAAGTTCGTACACTTCTTCATCATACTTAAATTCTGGAGGAGTAAGATGGTATAAAGTTTTAATATTATCATTAAAACTAAAAACGTTAACTTCACACTTATCATCATCAGCACCGAAGGTATAACTTTCTTCCAAATTACCTTCAGGATATGCAATAACTAATTTTGTATACATAAAGTCAGGCTTAGTTGTTGGATGTAATACTATTCCATAAATTGTTCTTTCACCCAACTTATAATCTTTAGTGTGCGGCATTAAAAATTTAATAATTGTTAACTGTTCAATGGTGTGAATAACATCAACCATGATTTGGACAAATTTTTGTTGAGAATTAGCGTGCCGTTGATCAATAATATTGTTAAGTTTAACTTTTTCCTTCCGTTCAAGTCGTTTAAGTTCAACAAAAGCTGCAAACGGATCTTCTTTTAACCTTTTTGAAATTATCCGTTGAAATTCTGCATAACTTCCCCGAATGTATCGTTCATGTAAAGGGTCAGTAACTAACGAGGAATAAGCAAACCGTTCATCCTTGTTAATTTTCTTGTAAAGTAAAGCCAATTCCATCAATAGTTTAACTTGCGGATAATCATATTCGTATTCTCTTAATTGTGAAAGAGTAATGATTGTTACTCCTGTAACTTTAAGAAGGGCATCAATAATCTTGGCCATACACAATTCACTATACTCAATCGATGGCGGAAAAGTACATCTTTCTAAATTAACTTTAAGAATCTTATTCTCTCCTTCATGGAAAGTTTCGTACTCAAAACACTTTTTATCTGTTAGCACCATCTTTTTTAGTTTAATTTTTCATTTACTATTTTTAATAACAAACTAATAATCTTTTCTATCTTAGAAGCATTAGATTCAATAAAGCTTTCTTTAACACTAAATCCCTCATAAGAAATTCTGTTCCTATAATCTCTTAAATCTTGAATGAATTCTTTAGTAGAGATGTGAATCTTATACCGATCACAAACATAATCAATAATCTGAAAATGTGCCCCCTCACCTTTTATTTTAAAACCATCTAAAGCGTTTAAAGCTTCCATTAATTTTCTAATAATATTATAATAGTCCGTTAGAGTATTGGAAGGATATTTTTCTTTATCGGTTTCTTTTAACCTTTCCAAAGTAATCTTAGCCATCTCTGTTAAAGATTTTGCTTTTGCTTTATCTGGCCCTGTATTTATAATCATTAATAACCCTCCAAGTAACCTTCTAAAACCAAACCATTAATAATATTATTTTTCAAATCTTCAGGATACTTCTTAAAATTATCTTTAAAATGTAACTGAATGTTTCTGTTCAATGGTTTTTTGAATTTGTTTAAGTTTATTTCTTCTTTTTTACATTCAATAAACAAATCAATATCACTATCCTCAATATCTTCTCCTTTTTGATAACTTCCAAAAAGAACAATGGCTTTTGGCATAAGGTTATCTTTTAGGAACTCAATTAACTTAGAATCCTGTAATTGAATTAAATTTGATATCTTCTTTTGTTTTTTGTATTCTTTATCATTAATATTTGCTTTGTAAATAGGAAAAGTTCTTTTCCCTTTCTTTTCATGGTGTTCTGTAATTATTGATACTCTTTTAAGTTCCAAAAGATGTTTCTTTACAGCAGTATGGGCCAAATTAGCTTTCTGACTAATTTCTATTAAATAATGGTCTTTAGTTGGCTCATTAAAAAAAACACCTGCAACTTGCAAAATACTACATTTTTGTAACATATATGACATTAATGTAACACCACTATTTAAATGTTGTGTTGAGAAATGTATTACTTATTTGTAATATATGTTACATTTATGTAATATATCTGCATGGTCTTTTCAAAACACAAATACTCCTCGAAAGTACTCACATAACTTTATTATATTGTATTCTTTATTTAAGCAAATATGGACTTAAATCTTGGTGGGAAACCTAAGCCGGCAAAAGTAGAAGAGAAGTCTGGATTTGACAACTCTAAACTTTACATCTGGGTAAAAGCATTAGAAAGTAAAATTAACAACCTTTTAAGAGAAGTAGATTCATTAAAAACTGACTTTATTAAAAGGTCAAACAACCTTACAAAAGAAGTTAAGACTATTAATGAGGATGTACTTGACACTAAACATGAACAGGAAAAGACTTTAGAAAAGATGGACCTGATCATTAAAGAATTAAAAAAAACTGCTGGAATGGAAGAGGTAGAAACTTTAAAAAAATATTTAGATCTTTGGAGCCCGTTAAATTTTGTAACTCAAAAAGATTTGGACCGAGCAGTGGAAACCAAGATTTTATTAATTAAAGAAGAAATTCAAAAAAATGAAAAGAGTAAAATTAAAAGCGACCCAAAAAATGAAAAGCATGTTCCGTTTAATTAACTTCAAATAAAAAAAACAAAAACGCAGGTGATAATAATGGCATTATTTCAACAAACTGGAATTCCAGTTGATAAAGTTTTAGAATTAAGACAACGTGGTTTAACAGATAATTTGATTATTGAAGAACTTAAAAAAGAAAACGTTGCTCCGGACAAAATTCAAGCAGCAATAGCTCAAGCTGATGCTTCAGCTGCCCCTTCACAAGTTGGTACTCCCGGTGAACCAATGGCTATGCCCGCAATGGAACAACCAGGACAACCTGCAGGAGCAGAAGCAAACAATCAAGAAGGAAACATCTATGAACGAATTGAAGAAATCACTGAAGGAATGATTGATGAAAAATGGGATGAACTTATTGCTGAAGTGAAAAAGATTGTTTCCTGGAAGGAAGAATTTGAAGATAAACAAAAAAAGTTAGAAGGCGATTTAAGTAAAATGAAAGAAGATTTCAAAATATTACATCAAGGAGTTCTTGGAAAATTGGAAGATTATGATACTCAAATGAAAGATGTTGGTACTGAATTAAAAGCGGTAGGTAAAGTATTCAAAGATGTCATTCCAGAATTTGTTGAAAATGTTAAAGAATTGAAACATATTAACAAGAATGCGAAAAAGGACCAAGAGCAATAATACTTTTTGTAAACATTATTAGCGATATAATAATAGGAGATATGATTAATATGGATTTAAGAGAAATTAGAAAAGAGGTTCACAGTTTACCAAATGTTCAAAAAGAACTGAAAAATTTTAAAAATAGTTGGGTTAAACCTTTTAGAAAAAATAATAATTTACATTTACCATTTCTTAAACATTTAGATAAAAGTACAAAAAAAGAACTTAACCAAAAACTTTTACAGTTACAAAGCACGTTTAAAGAAATTGATGAAAGTCAAGTAATTAATGATAAACTTCAACATTATTCACGTTATTTAATTGAAATGAAATTATCAACATTTAATGGCGACGAAATGAAATCTGAAGTTCTTTCTAACCAAATGCTTAACGATGATTTCATGAGTATTAAAAGTACGATTAATGAAGTTAAATCATTCTCTGAAAAAGTTAATGACCTTCAACAACAGTATGAAGAAGTTAGCGAGTTGTTACACCAAAACTTATCACTTGACCAAATAATTTTTTTTATGGACTTACCGCATAAAAAATATTTAAAAAGTTTATTAAAAACTTCTGATAAACAGCAAAAAATTGTCAGGCATATAGGAAGACATTTTGTGGCTTTAACCAAACAAACACAACTTAAAAAGATGCCTTCAAAATATTAAACAAATATAAAATGTTAAACTTAACAATAGGAATTATTGGAATGATTTTAATTTTAACAGCTTTTATCCTTGATGAGTTTGTAAAAACGTTTAATCAGAACACAGTAAAATACAATTTGTTAAACTTGTTTGGAGCTGGATTGTTAGCGTATTATGCTTACAGTTTAGTTGCTTGGCCTTTCTTAGCATTAAACTTAATCTGGTTAGCTGTTGCTGGATATAAGTTAGTAAAAATTTTAAATAAGAATTAATTCATGAACGCACTTTCAAATTGTGAAAGTTCACCTTTTTCAAAACAAGTAAATGCTTCTGTAGTAAAGTAAATGTCTTTATTTAAATCTTCAATAACAACATCAATTATTTCTTTTAATTTTTGTGGATTAGGTCGAACAGCAAAATCTTCATTAACCATTAAACTAAACATTTTTTTAAATGAATCAGGTAAGACTATATCATAAAACAGTTCCATATTATCAAGAGAATCTTCTGGCGATCTTTCAAGCCTACTAGTTAACATAAATTCTAATGCTCTCCCCGCACTATAAGTGTCAGAGCTAGGCGTTACCATTGAATGTTCTCTTAATTCTGGAGAATTGTAACAAGGAACTTCTTTAACATTTCTAAAAAATGAATGTTCAAAATGTACTGCCAATCCAAAATCAAGAAGTTTTACTGTCCCATCATTGTATCCAAGATTTGAACATTTTAAATCAGAATGAGCAATTCCGGCTTTTCTTAAATGAAATAAGATTTCTGGAACTTGTTTTAAATAATCAATGACAACTTCTTGCGTAATAGCGTTCTCTTCAACAAGGCCCCTCATTGTTTGCGGGACATGTTCCATAACTAAGTAAGGCCCTTCAATGGTTGATGAATGATCAACATACTTAACAACATTATCATGTTCCGCTTTTTGTAAAAAATGAGCTTCCCTAGCAATTGCTTTTGCAACTTTTTTAGGATTTAACATTTGATCCAAATTAGGAATTTTTATTGCTAAAGGAGATTCTTGATTTTTATCATCTGAAGAATAACATTTAAAGACTGAAGAAAATCTACCAGAATCAATAAAATTATCTAATAAGTAGTGATTCCCTTTGTTTGAAATAATTGTAGATTTGTTATTATTCATTGTCTTATTTTGTTAGAAAGCATATATTGTATATAAAATTATAGGTTCAAATTGAAGAATTAAGCTATTGAGAAGATAATGTCTTCTCGTTCAAGAGAACTTTTTAATTCATTTTTATTTTTAATTCTTGCTTCTAAATTACTTAAAAATCTAGCAGAAACATTTCTTCCATTCTTTATTGCTTGCATTTGGTTGTTATATGCTCGTAACTCTAAATTAATAAAAAAATTTACTCTTTCAATCGGAATAATGTTTTTCGCAGGAACAATCAGTTTAGGATTTTGATAATATTCCATGGCATGAAAACATTCATGATCAAATAATATTGATAAAAAGTCAGTTTCTGTTTGCACAAAATCGTTCTCAAAAACAAACGGATAAACGTTAATTGTCGATTTTAATCCTGAAACAAGAAAATGTTTACAAGAAGGGTGAGCATCAACATCCATACAGTAATCTGTAACTGTGTTAATGTATATTAAATTAGAAACGTACTCTTTTTTCATCCCTAAATTAAGATTTTTCAAATAATGGCAACGTGATTCTGGGTTTGATAATGCATCATAAAAATTCATTAATTTAATTAAAGATAGTTAAAGATTATAAAAATATACTTGCATACAATTAAAAATTACAACATCTTCTCAATAGCTGTTCCGATTTTATGATTAAAATCTCTTCCATCTTTTTTAGAAACTCTAGCACCTTGCATTATTTTACCAATAGACATTGCCACAGCATATTTGTATTGTTCTGTTTCAGGCATTCCCTCTGCTCTACTAGTAGTACGAAATGTTTCAAAATTTGATTTAATTTCACCCTTTGCTGCCAAAAGTTTTGCTTTTAATAGACCATCAAAATTTGATTGTTTTACCACTAATTCAAATACTGCCACTACTTTGTTTAAATTATTCATACTTTTAATGATAAACTAATGATTTATATCTTTTTCGGTATTGATGCTCTGTTGTATAGTACCGAATTCACGTAACATTGGAAATTTATAGTACAGGTAACCGAATTAGGTGATTACAGAAACATTTCTCCAAACGAAATATATATATATATATAAATAATAAAGTAATCTCTTAACTTACAAAAGAGGATGATAAAAATAGTCATGTTGTTATTAGTAGTTTTTTCTTTAGCGTTAGCTTCATTTACAATAGCAGAAGATTTTCCTGGATTATTATGCACAACAGACTTAGATTGTTTAGAAATTGCCAAATAAGGGGGAAATCTGATTCAAAAGAACGTCATTAAGAAATATCATAAAAACTTTTTAACCTGATCAGTTATTAATTTCAGAGTTTTTTCGTCAACAATATTTTCTCTGCTTTTATTGTAATGATGAGCAAATTCCGAATCAGTATATTTTTCATTATTAAAATCAACTTCATGGTTATATCTCGGCCTAAAATGCCAATGAACCAAAGGAGCGGGTGATTTTTTTTTGTAATAATTGTTCATTAAACATGTCCAATTAAACATAGTTGCATTAAAACATTTTTTATATGTTGATTCTAAAGTTTTTACAATATTATGAAAATCTAACCACTCTTCTGTTGTGATCTCAGACATAGACTTAGTTTTACTTTTTAATGCAATAATAGAATAACCAAGATATGCTTGATTTTCGTGTAAAATAACATCCCAATATTTTGTTTCTAAATATGGTTTTATTTCCATCTTACAATTCACTAATTTCTTTTACTGCTTTAACAAACTGGTTAACTTCATCTTCTGTATTGTAGAAAGAGAAACTTGCCCGGATTGTTCCATCTTTAAAAATAGACTTCTCGTTCTCTTCCCGATTAAACCAAGAATGAACACAGTGTGCTCCACTTCTTACCATAATGTTATACGTATTGTTAAGCAATAATGAAACTTCATGAATATTTTTGTCTTTAATAATAAAAGAAACTATCCCTGAACGTTTCTCAACCTCTTTCGGACCAAGAATTTGAACATTTTCAATCTTGGACAATCCAGAAGTAGCAATTCCGTTCAAATGAAGAAGATGTTTCTGAACATTTTTAATCGTAATATTTTCTAAATATTTTACCGCTTCACCAAACCCAATAATTCCCGGATAATTTTGCAAGCCAGCTTCAAACTTTTCAGGAATTTTTTCTGGAGTATAATCTTCATAAGTTGAATCAGATACGGTTTCACCACCAACCAAAAATTGTTTAAGCAGTTCCAAATTTTCTTTAGTAGAAATTAAAGCTCCAACCCCGTTCGGACCAAGAATTTTATGGGCAGAAACAGCAATAAAATCTGCATCTAATTTCTTAATATTAATTTCATGATGTAATGCTGCTTGAGCACAGTCTAACAAGACTTTAACTTTATGTTTATGACAAATTCTAATAATATCTTTTACTGGATTAGTAACCCCATCCAAATTAGAGGTATAAACAATACTTACCAATTTAACTTTCCCTTTATGTTCATTAAGTTTAGTAATCAGGTTATCAATAGAAAATTCGTTCTTTGGCCCTGATTGAATTATATCATGCTTAATTTTCCATTCTTTCTGTAATTTTAACCAAGGTAACAAGTTTGAGTTGTGTTCTTTATCAGAAGTTAAGATAACATCACCATTATCAAACGGAAATGAATTTGCCACCAAATTAATTGCTTCTGTACAGTTTTTTGTAAACAATACTGCTTCTTCCTTTGCACCAAAGAATTTAGCAACTTTTTCTCTTGCATTTGTTACTGCTTTGTTAACTTCCTCGCTTATGGTATGGTTACTTCTTCCAGCACAGCCAGGAAATTTGTTATAGTACTCGTTCATTACTTTAAGAACTTGTTTCGGTCTCAGAGACATACAAGCGTTATCAAAGTAAATTATAGGTTTATCATTAATAGTTCTGTTTAGAACAGTGAAATCCTTTCTAAGTTCATTGAAATCTACTTTCTTTCCAAAGATTGATTCTAACATTTTAATCTTAAATATTGGTTCTATTTTTATAATTTACTTAAAGATTCATAAATACTCTTTAAAATGTCCAATACCTTTAAAGCATATTCTTGGTCAAAACTTTTTCCATAATAAAGAATTCCATTTCTGAAATATCTAAGTTCATCAATAAAGTTTACTTCTTTTTCTTTAAAGTCTAGTTTTTTCAGATAGGCAACTTCTGCTTCATGTGCTCCTTTTCCTGAAGAACTAAATCCTTCTTTAAGCATTTTGGCTCTGATTAGTTCCATAATGATATCATAGGCATTCTTAATTATATAATTGGAGTTCTCATTATTGATGCCAATTTTATCTATAAATTGTTTTAATATCTTGTAAGAATTTTCTGCTTCATTTTTTAATGATCTTGCTCTGGGAAAATCTGGACTTTGAGTTTTAGCTATTCCGTCTTCAAGATATTCTTCAAACAATTTAACACTCATAACTCTATTCCCCCAGATAAGACAATTCCATTGCAAAGATTTTCTTTAAGTTCTTTATTGATTTCTTTAAATGTTTTATAATTATTAATTCTTATTTCTCTTTCTAAAAACTTTTCATATCTCTCTAAGTTAATATTTTTCTTATTTGAACCAATAATCGTTAAGTCAATATCTGAATTAATTGTGTCTTCTCCTTTAGCGTAACTTCCAAATAAGATTATTGTACAACCAGGATATTTTTCTTTTAATAATTCTAATAGGTTAGATTCATAAATTAATCTTTGATTCTCTACTTTCTTTAAATGGATTACTTTTTGATTTTCTCTATTTAATTCAACAAGGTTGAGATTCATCTCTTTACTTCTAGTGATTCTAATAATTTTTCTTTTCTCTAATAAAGGAATGATTTTAGCAACTGAAGTTGGAGAAACATTTAAAGTACGAGCAATCTTTCTCTGGCTAAGTTTCTGACCTGCTTTAATATAGAGTAACCTAGTTGCTTTTGTCCCCAATGGGGTAATCTTAAGTTTATACGTGTCCATTTTAGTTTATACGTGTGCACTAAAGTTTATAAGCTTTTTGGTTAGAAATTAAGAAATACTCTAATCCCTCTTAAAAACTGCGAAGTAAATCATCGTTAACAAGATCAAAACTCCTAAACCAATCAAGCCCATGCCGAACCAATCAACATTTGTACTTAATTGTCGTTCATAGACCCGTAATGGTTTTGGACCAATAAACACTTGCTCGTTAACAAAAATTGTTGGTGTTCCTTCCAGGTTCATTTTTTTAACTTCAGTCAATTGTAAACTTAACAAGTCTTCAGCTTCTGAAGATTCTGAACAAAATAAAATATCTTCTTTATTAGTTTCTTTAATCACATCTAAAAGTTTAATAACATTATTTTTATCTTTAACTTTATCAATAGAAAATTGCATTAAAGCGTTATGGAACCGCCAAAAGTCAGCTTCACTCTCTTCCCATAAACAATTTTCAATCTTAGAAATGTATTCCTGGTCTTTAGTTAACGGTAAATGGATAAAAACAAATTCTAAACTGTCTTTATTTACAGAAACAAGTTCATTAATCGTAGGATTAACCTTTCTAGTATTAACACAAGTATAACAGCCAACGTAAACTAATTTATCTTTAATATTTTCTGGATTGTAACTAGGAAACAAAGCTAAATTAACAGTATCTAAAGTTGGTTCTGTTCCTTGAGTTTGTTGAACAATATCTTCATTACCGCAGGTAGAAATTTCTGCATTACTACCAGTAGGATCAAACAAACATAATCCAGATTGATCTTCTACAGAAGGACCGTTACAGTTACCGTAAACGTAATAGTTGTATCCTGAGATTCCAGTCCAAACTATGCTCAAAATTAATAAAACTGTAAAAAGCCAAGAAAATATTTCAAATTTTTGATAAATCAATTTTCCAAGTTTTGGACTTTTCTGTAATAATTTACCGGCAATTTTACTTTTTAATCTAACGTCTAAGCCGGTAGTACATTTCCTTAACGTAATTCGTTTAAATACACAATCAAAAGCTTCAATAGCAATTTTTCTATGCGTAGCTGAGAATATTCCCAGGATTCCGAAGACAATTAAAGCAATGAAACAAATCATAATAAGCTAAATAATTTATTTTATATATAAAGATAGTGGTTGTTTTGAGAATAGTGGAAGTTAAAAATTATAAGGTATACCTACTTTCAATGTTTACTTTTAACTTAGATAAAACTGGATTAGGAACGTTCTCAAGAACTTTAACAAACTTAAACTCAGAAAGTATCTTTTTAAGATATTCATTAACAAAATCAACATTTTCATTATGATAAACAGCTACCCTAACAATATTATTAGCATCAACTGCGTTTTCTGTTAGAAGAATCTTATTAGAATTAAGGGACAACTTTCTTAACCTTCCCCTCATCATTACTCCGTGAATTTGTTCTTCAGTCCTAATTTCATAAATGTCCCAATTAATCATTTAGTACTGAATTAATAACTAAGTTTATAAAAATTTCTTATAAAAAAAACTATATTTCTTTCTCCATTCTCCACAAGCCAACATCAATTAACTGAACAGGTTTCTGATGATGCATGAACGTAGCTTTAATCGGAAAATCGTACCTTACTATATTAGTTATCTCAAATCCGAAATCTTTAGAAATAGCTTCTACAAAAGATTTAGTAGAATATTTATGCATACTATAAACTATTTTAGAAAGTTCAAACGCTTTCTCTAAAAATTTCTTATCTGCATGTTCAGTTTTTGTTCCAAATGGCGGGTTTTGAACAGTAATATCAACTTCTTGATCAAACAAAGAAATATCTTCAATAATAAATTCTGCTTCTCCAATTTCATACTCTTCTTCAGTTTGATTATAATTGTCCATACATAATTTTATTGCTTTATCATCCAGATCAACAAAATAAACTTTCTTTGCCCCCATTAATAATAAAGCAATTCCTAAAATTCCTGGCCCGCAAGCCGCATCTAAAAAAGTTTTACCGGCAACTTCTCCGCGTAAAGCCATTTGCCAAACCCAATCTGCAGCAATTTTGTCCGGAGTTGCATATTGTTCAAGTTCAAGAGACGGATTTTCAAAATTCTTCAGTTTACTTAATTGCACTTCCAAATCTTTCTTTGATCTAACCATGGATAGGAAGAAATAAGTAATGGTTTTTAATCTTTTTGTAAGAAGAACCTTTCAGAATTATAATCTCTTTAATAACATTTTCTGACTATTCTTAAAGTGAATATTTTCCAAAATAGAAACATATTTAAACCTTAAAGATTTGTTAATTTCGGTGGGTGGTAGAAATAAAAGGTAGATTTTAGAATCTGCCATATTTCATTTAAAATGACAAATTTAGTTAAAAACATTCGCGGAGAATTTCAACGTATTAAGCAAGCTTTAGAAGAACATCTTCAAGGCATTAATGAAAACACTTCTGAAATCCAATCAATGTTTGATTATTTACAAGAGTTAGATTTAAAGATTGAAAAAATTAACCAAAGGATGGATAATGTTCAATTAGGGATGGGTATGCCTTTACCAAAACCAATAGTTTCTCCATTAGACCATACTGAAAAGAAAATGTTCTTAACACTTTATACTGAAGAATCACCTTTATCGTTCGAAGAGATCTCTAACAAATCTAAATTACCATTATCCGTGATTCCTGATTGTGTTTCAAGTTTAGTAAGTAAAGGGATCCCTTTAACCAGAAATTTCTGTAATAATCAACTTTTTATCAAGATTGATCCTTCGTTTAAAGAATTACAAGCTAAAGAAGGAATTATTAATTTAAGTTTAGAAAGTTTCATGTAATTAATTCTTAAAACTAGCATTTAAAAATAATCAACCAAAAATACCTTTCCAACCCACTATATCTTTAAATAAACAACCACTCTAAAATAGTTACTCATGGGGTGGCCAAAGAGGATTTTAATCATATCTTTTGTACTTTTTATAGTTTTATCATTAGCAGTGATATCTTTCTCAGATAAACAAATTCCAGCAAGTTTCTTTGGCGGACAGGAAGTATTTTCTCCCGGTGATTGGGTTAAAGAAGACCAAATCAAAGTCTATAAAGATAAAATTATTCTTGATGTAAAAAATGCTAGTTGGTCAGGTTTTACTGATACTAATTCAATGGACCCGTTCATTGATGCGGAAGCAAACGCAATAGAAATCATGCCTCTAGGACCAGAAGCGATTAATGTGGGAGATGTAATTTCTTACCAAACAAGTTATGGAATAATAATCCATAGAGTAATTGAAAAAGGAAAAGACAATAAAGGAATTTACTATGTTGTTAAAGGAGATAACAACCGTTTTAAAGATCCGTTCAAAATTAGGTTTCCACAAGTTAAAGGTGTTGTGGTAGCAGTTATTTATTAAATTTAAGTGCTTCTCTCGGCGTTAAAATGTCATAATCAACTTCGCTTAAACTAACCAATCTCCAATTACCATAACTGTCTGAAGATTTTTGATCAAAAAGATGTTCTTCATAACCAACTTTTAACACTAAAGAAATATCTTCATCCAAATTGACAGCTCTTTCACAAACAGTTACTGCATCGATAGGATTATTAGCAAATTCTTGTTGCGGTGGAATAACTCCAGAATTGATCCAACTTTCAAGATCAGAAAATTTTACGGTTTTATATAAGTCCATTTTTATATCAGGGAAAGAATAGTTTTATAAAGATTTCTCAAAAAAAATGGTTAATGCAAGAAAATAAGTATTATTCATACAATATTGGAGAATTAGCTAAAGGATGCCAATCCTGTGTTAAAGGTGAAAAGTTAGTAATTTTCATCACAGGCTTATGTCCCAGGAACTGTTATTTCTGTCCAGTATCTGAACAAAAATTTCAAAAAGATGTAACTTTTGCTAATGAAAGGCAAATTAACAATTCTAATGATTTGATTAAAGA
Organism: uncultured Methanosarcinales archaeon; assembly: GCA_964639875.1. GTDB lineage: Archaea > Nanobdellota > Nanobdellia > Woesearchaeales > GW2011-AR9 > CAZQLW01. Next base: position 13,768 of record CAZXEM010000021.1, read on the forward strand.
AGCAGAACTAATGAACGCTAAAGGAGCAGGGATTACTGGTGGCGATCCATTAGTTAAGATTGACCGGACAGTAAGGTTCATTAAAAAGTTAAAAGCTAAGTTTGGCAATCAGTTCCATATTCATCTTTATACTTCTTTAAGATTAGTTTCTGAAGATAATTTACAAAAATTGTACCAATCTGGGTTGGACGAAATCAGGTTTCATTTAGATTTAGATTCAGAACAGTTCTGGAACAGGTTAGAACTTGCTAGAAAATTCCCTTGGCAAATGGGGGTCGAAGTTCCATTAATTCCTGGTAAAGATAAAATGTCTAAAAAAATGATTGATTTTATCGTTGGTAAAGTTGATTTCCTTAACTTGAACGAGTTAGAAGTTGCCGATAATAAACAATCAAAATTGTTAGAAATGAACTTTAAAGTTAAAGATCAGTTAAGTTATGCTGTTGCAGGTAGTGTAGAACTTGGCTTAAAATTGATTGATTATGTTAAAGAAAAAGATTATAATTTAAATGTTCATTTGTGTACCGCTAAACTTAAAGATGCAACTCAACTTGCTGAAAGAATTAAACGAGAAGCTAAATATTCTCACCATAAATTTGATATTGTTGACAAAGAAGGAATGTTAACTCGTGGTGCTTTATATTTAGAAGAATTAAAACCAGGATTTAAATATCGAAAAAAGTTGGCAGAAATTGATAAAAGTGAGTTTGTTGAAAAATTAACGCCAATGTTCGAGAAAATTAAAAAGAAACTAAAATTGAAAGATGAAGAAATTTTGTTAGATTCTGAAAAGCCAAGAATCCTTTTATCTAAAAAGAATCTTAAAAAGAACAGGAACAAATTTGCTAGTTTTGGTTTAATTCCGGCAATTGTAGTTGAATATCCTACTGCTGACCAACTAGAGATTGAAGTTGAATTCTTATAATACACTAGTCAAAGAAGGAAATATTTAAATACCTCAATTTTATCCTATAGATAAAATGGCAGACAAAAAAGAGAAAAAAACACAATCAATAGATGATGTTTTTGATGAAATGGCTAAGGGCAATGCTGATTCTATTAAAAAAGCAATGAAAGCTCGTGATGATTACATAAAACCAGAAAATCAAAATAAGTTATTCAATGACCTTTTCTTTCCCGCTCAAAGAGCTTTGTATGATACTTCTATTTCCGGTTTAGATAATGAATTTGAAAGTGAAAAAGGTGACGAAACAAAATTAAGCAAAAAACATGAAGATAAAGTAAAAAAAGCGATGGCAAAAGGTCTAAGAGCTTATTTCAAGAAAGTTCAACCTTCAATATTTAAATCCGCTGAAGGGATGAATGATGAAGACGCATATCAACATCTAGTAAACCAATATGATGAACACATTGGTAACGGAGAAGTTGAAGGTTCAACTAAATTAGGAGATTTAATTAATCAAATGATTAGAGGAGAAGCAAAAGTTGGAGATTTAAAATTTAAACTAGCAGGAATTGATAAAAATAATGCTCTAGCTGCCGGACAGATCTTAACAGGTAAATACGTTAGTCATCATATTGGTCCACACCAGCACCGATTACATGCTTATATTAAGAAAGATTTAGAAAAAAAAGGATTTCAACTTAAAGACGATAGAAAAACAATGTTTTACCGTTCTGGACCTGATCAATTAATTAAGTTAAAAGATACTTATAGTAAAAAGGAAACTCACCCATTTATAGAAGAAGCAAAAGAGAAGTAAATTTTTTATTTTTAATTTCTTTCTTTATATTGACTTATTTGTCGCACTTTGAGCCAGAAGAGATATAAACCCGTTTTACTTCTTAACTGTTATGAATACAGAAACGTCTCAACTTTACAAAATGGGCATGGCAGTAGTTGATAAAAATAAAAATGTTAATTTATATTCTAGTGACCAACCTCATCAACATATTGATCAAGCTAAACAGATGGAAAGTATAATGGAAAATTATCTTGCTTCTGATGAAGGAAAAAGTTTAGTACAATATCTTGGCTCGAGAAGTAAGAAACCGATTGAGATTAAAGGTTACGGAGCTGGAGATTTAGGGGAAAATGTGGTAGCAGCTGTTTTACATGACGGGATTGAAGGAGTTATCCTTAGCAATTATAACGGGAAAGATTTCACAACTAGAATTGATGAAATGGCTGACAAGTACGATTTAAGTTCAGATGATACCATGGAATATGTTTTAGCGCACGAACTTGCCCATGCTGCTGGTTACAAATCAGAAGCCGAAACAGAAAATGTGATCAAAGAATATTTTGAATTTATGGCTTTGAATTCTGATGAAAATGGGGAAAAAGGGAAGTATGAAAGTTTAGCAAAAGTTGCTGAAGAACGGTGCGAAGAAGCTAAGACGTATCATTGAGATAAGATTTTATTTCTATAACTATTATTAACGAATCTTTTATATAGAAAAAGTTACTTCTAATTATTAAAAGAGGTAAGATGAAAAACTTAGAAGTAGCCCAAATCCTGAACAACATTGCGGATATTCTTGAACTTGAAGAAGTACAGTTTAAACCTCGAGCATACAGGAACGCTGCCCGAACAATTGAATCGTTAACTGAAGATATTAAAGAGATTTATGAACGAGGAGAGTTAGAAAACATTCCGGGAGTAGGGAAACATATTGCTAAAAAGATTAAAGAAATAATTGAAACTGGAAAATTAAAATATTACGAAAAGTTAAAGAAAAAAACCAAAGTCAACATTGAAGAATTGCATCGGATTCCTGGCCTGGGACCAAAAAAAATTAAGTTTCTTTACAAGAAATTAAAAATTAAAAATGTTAAAGATTTAGAAAAAGCGATTAAACAAAAAAAACTTGTTAAACTTAAAGGATTCGGAGAAGAAACTGAACATAACATGGTTGAAGGGATAAAATTTGTTAAATCTAAACCAAAACGTTTTCTATATGCTCATTTACAACCAATAGTTAAAGAAATAATTAATGAATTTAAAAAGTTAAGTTACGTTAAAAATGTTGAAGTTGCTGGTTCTTACAGAAGGGGAAAAGAAACCATCGGTGATTTAGATTTTTTAGTAACTTCAGCAAAGCCCAGTAAGGTCATTGAAACTTTTGTTTCTCTTCCAGATGTTAAGAAAATTATTTCTCAAGGAACAACCAGAAGTTCTATCAGGTTAAATAACGGTTTGCAAATAGATCTAAGAGTTGTTAAAGAGAAAGAGTTTGGATCTGCATTAATGTATTTTATTGGTAACAAGCAACATAACATTGAGTTAAGAAAAATTGCTTTATCCAAAGGTTATACACTTAGCGAATATGGATTGTTTAAATTAAAAGGAAAAAAGTGGGTTGCCGGTAAAACTGAAGAAAAGATTTACAAAAAGTTGGGGATGCAATATATTCAACCAGAACTAAGAGAAAATAGTGGTGAAATAAAAACTGCAATGGTGGGAAAATTACCTAAGTTAATTGTTAATAAAGATGTTAAAGGATTATTTCATAACCATAGTACTTGGACTGATGGGAAAAATTCTTTATTAGAGATGGCCCAGAAAGCTGAACAGTTAGGAATGGAATTCATATCTTTCAATGACCATTTTGGCGATATTACTATTGCTAATCCTTTGAACGAGAAAAGGTTAACTGCATACTTGAAAGATATTGAAAAAGTTAAGAAAAAAGTAGGGATCAAAGTGTTATCGGGATTAGAAATTGATATTCTTAAAAATGGAACTTTAGGATTACCAATAAAAAAGTTGAAAGAATTAGATGTGGTAATTGCTTCTGTCCATTTGGCAATAAAAATGTCTGAAAAGGAAATGACTCACCGAATTTGTTCTGTATTAGAAAATTATCCAGTAAACATTCTTGGTCATCCTACTTACCGATTACTTAACGAAAGGCCAGAATTAAAAATTAATTTGGATAAAGTTTTTTCTGTTGCTAAAGAAAGAAATGTTTTCTTAGAAATTAATTCTTCAATTAAACGGATGGACCTTTCTGGAGAACACGTTAAATCTGCTCTTAATCAGGGTTGTAAATTGGCAATTAGTACCGATGCTCATAACTTAAATGATTTGGAGCACTATAATTTAGCAGTACTTTGTGCTCGTAGAGGTTGGGCAGAGAAGAAAGATATTTTGAACTGCTGGAGTTTACCGAGAATTGAGAAAGTATTGCAGCAGTAAAAAGAGAGATAATAAAAAAAAAAAAAG
>CAZXEM010000022.1:0-17732 GCA_964639875.1 uncultured Methanosarcinales archaeon
ACAAAAAGATTTCCTACTCGGTTAACTCCTTGTTCATGTAACTCAACATCATCTGCTTCAAATTTGCCAACAGAAAATTTTTCACCGTTAGCTTTCATGATATCTTCTTCTAAACCGCCGACAGTGGTAACGATTACATCTGCAAATTTTAATTTTATTAACTGTGCAAAAAAGCCCCGTAATCCTGAAGTAACCATATTAGAAGTAAATGTTAAAAATACTTTTGCAGAATTCTTTTTCATTTTAACAAAAACTTCTCCTGCTTTTGCTAGTTCTACACTTTGAAATCCAACTTGTCCATACTGTTGAACCAGTTCTTTAACTTTAATATCTTTTTTCCATTGAAAATCTTTAACTTGCATTTTAATCCCCGTAATTTTTTAATCATTCACTTAAAATGCAACCAAAAAAATTTTTCATTTTTTGCTTGTTGCATTTTTATACCTCACAAACACACACAAACCAACTTTATAATAATAACAACTAACTTGAAAAGAAATAATACTTAACTTCCACGTTTTCTTACTGAACTCATTATATACTCTAGAATATAGGTAGTTTATAAATTTATCCGGAATAATTAGATTTTTTCATTTTTTCTTAAATTTAAAATAATATCAATCAACTTTAAAAAACAGCACTCTATTCAACATAAAATGGAGTATGATATTATTTTCATCATGGGAGAAGTGTACTTTGACCACCCGTTATGCGGGATTGCGATACTGAAAAGGCTCCTTGAAAAGTACGGGTATAAAGTAGGAATTATTGAAAAACCTACTAAAGAAGAAGAAATTAAGAAATTAGGTCAACCAAAACTATTTTTTGGGATTACTTCTGGAGCAATAGATTCTATGGTGAGGAATTATACACCGTTAAAGAAAGAACGTAGTGAAGATGAATATTCTGATTATCAGGAACATGTACCAGATCGAGCAACAACCGTATACTGTAACTGGATCAGAAAAAATTTCAAAAAATCTCCAATCGTTATTGGCGGGACTGAAGCTACGTTAAGAAGGTTTGTTCATTATGATTACTGGCAAAACCGGTCTAGGAAATCAATCTTATTAGATAGTAGAGCAGATGTTCTAGTTTATGGTAATGGTGAGAAACAAATTTTAGAAATTGCTAAAAGAATAAAAAATGATCAACCGTTAGATATGATTGAGGGGACATGTGTGGTTAGTAAAGAACTTCCTGCAAATTTCAAATTACTTCCTTCAGAAGAAGAAGTTATGGATAATCCTAAACGGTTCTGCGAGATGCAAGTAGCAATTAACAATTATACTAACCTGGCTCAGAAAACTGGTCAGCGTTACGTTTTACAACATAAGTCTCCACATTATACCACTAAAGATTTGGACGAATATTATGAACTTGATTTTTCTAGAGAAATACCTACCAATTCAAAACATTTGCGCGGGTTTGAGTTTAGCATTGTTACTCATCGAGGTTGTATTGGTAATTGTAACTTCTGCGCTTTAAAGTTAATTCAGGGAGAAAAAATTATTTCTCGTTCAGAAGAATCTCTTTTGAGAGAAATGAAAAAGTTTACTGATAAAACTTATTTCCGTGGTAATGTTGACGATTTAGGTGGTCCCTCTGCCAACATGTACGGGATGGATTGTTCTCTAAGAGATAGTTGTCGAAAAGATTGTCTTGATTGTAAAAAGTTAGACAAAAGTCATCTGAAATTATTAGAATTGTTAAAAAAGTCTAGAACTGTTCCCGGAATTAAGAACGTTTACATTCGTAGTGGAATCCGTTACGATTTAGCACCTAAAGAATATATCAAAGAAATTGCTGAAAATCATATTTATGATACGTTAAGGGTTGCCCCTGAACATGTTAACAAAAAAGTTTTACATTTAATGAATAAAGATTACGGCAATTTTACAGAATTTTTAAATTTCTTTAACGGTTTAAAGTCTGGTAAAAGGTTATCATACTATTTCATTACTGCTCATCCTGGCAGTTCAATGGAAGAAGCTGAAGAACTAGCTTTAAAAATTAGAAATTTAAACAATGTTAGTTTACAAATATTTACTCCTACTCCAATGACCAATTCAACTTGCATGTATCATACGGGATTAGACCCTGAAACTAAAAAGAAAATTTACGTCCCTTATTCTTACCGAGAAAAGAAAGAACAGAAACGGATTGGAATGCGTTATTTAGAATAAGATTTTTTCTAGAAACAAATAAAGATTAGAAACATTTAAATTAACTAACTAAAATTTAACTTCTATGAAATTAGTAGATATCCATTGTCACTTGAACCAAGATTTGTTTAAGAAAGATTTAGACGAAGTTATCTCTCGAGCTAAAGCAGTTGGCGTGCAAGCCATCGTTGTTTCAGGAACTAATCCTCTTGCTAATAAAGAAGTTCTTGAAATGGCTAAGATTGATCCGATAATTAAAGTTTCACTAGGATTACATCCAATTGATGCTCTCGGTTTATCAGAAGGAGAAACAGGAATTGTTAAACCAGAAGGAAAAGTTAATTTAGAAGAAGAATTTAAATTCATGGAAGAGAATAAAGATAAAATTGTTGCTATTGGAGAAATTGGCTTGGATTATTATTGGGATAAAGATCATCATGATGAACAGAAAGAAGTATTTCGAAAAGTTTTACAGTTAGCTGTTAAAATTAAAAAGCCGGTAGTGATTCATACTTGGGCAGGGGAAGAAGATTGTATTAATATTCTTGAAGAAGAGATTAAAGATAAAATTCCTGTAGTTTTGCATTGTTTTGGTGGGAGAAAATCTTTAGTAACAAGAGCGATTGAATTAGGCTATTACTTTTCAGTTCCTCCATCTACTGTTCGAACTGGTAACTTTAACACTAAAATTAAAAAAATTCCAATCAAACAGTTATTTACTGAAACTGATGCCCCTTGGCAAGGTCCTTACAAAGGGGAAAGGTGCGAACCAGCACACGTTTCAGAAACTATTAAGAAAATTGCTGAGATTAAAGAGATTTCTGTTGAGGAAGCTGCGAAACAGATTTGGGAAAATTATGAGCGTGTTTTTGGAAGTTCTAAATAATTGTGTAAATAGTTAAGCTTCTCTAACTTTTTATTTTGCAATCTTCCATTGGCCAAGAAAAAATTCTTTAAGTTGATTAGAAATTGTTTCACTTTCAATCTTTATAGCAATAGGAGATTCAACCCAAGAAAGAATAATTACTGTATCTCTAAATATTGTTATTCCCTGAGGTAAATTAAACTCTGTGTATTTTAATTTTAACTTTGTATGCTTCTCTTTCTTGTAATGTTTGATATTTTTTAATAATTTCACATCCAATTTTTTTTCTTTTCGTCTAACTGCTAAATTTTTAAAGAAAAGGTTTGCAGCATCATTCTTATTTTCTTCATTAATAGAAAATATAAAGTATTGCTCATTAGCTTTTGCGTCTTTAATGAGATTGATAAATAAAGAAAAAAGTGCTTTTTGCCCTTCAAACATCTCTACACTTTGTTTAGTGGAAAGTTTTTGTTTTAATAGTAATTTGGGAAGAATCTCTTCAATGTTTTTCTTTTTCTCATCAATATAGTTAAGTAACGTTTTTGGATCAGAGGATTGGTAATGTTTGATTTTACCTATCTTTACATATGAAGCCAAACCTCTCTTGATGAGTTTGTCTAATATTTCATAAATTTTAGAGGAAGGAATTCCTGTTTTTTTTACAATTGCACCAATTTTTGATGAACCTAATTCTAGAAGTGCGATGTAACAAATACTTTCCCTTTTATTTAATCCTAATTCTTGCAAAGTTTCTTGGATCATAATAGCTAATATAATTAGGTTTTATTTAAAACTACCCCTTTTTGGGGTAGAGAAAATTTATGATCTTTTGAGTAAATTATATTTCTATAACATAGGAGGTATAAAAAAATGAAATATGAAAAATACATGAAAATGAAAACCGGGGAACCGGATTACCACATTAATAGGCTGAAACCAGGTGAGGTTTATTGGGACTGCGCTAAGAACGAAGTTGTTGAATTTGGTTATATGGGACAAACCGGATGGGCAATATGCTATGAACCTGGAGACTCGGGAGGAGGTATGCAAAGTTCGTTTGGAGTTGACCCAGATAACTTAGAGAAACTTGTAAATAGACCTCGTTAAATATTGGCGAGAAGTTAGGTATGACACAGGTTGGCTAAATTTATCTTTAGATCTTTAATTGTTTGCCCCATTCAGTTATCACCAATAAGTGATGAAATAAAGGAAATATTTATAAAATAGCTTCTTATTTGTTAATAGAATGGGTTCGAAAGCAAAGAAACTGATATTATGGACTGCTATTTTAGGATTAGGGCTAGCAAGCGCCAGCAAAATTAATAATTATGTGGAGATGCGAGATAATCCAGGAATAGCTTCAGAAAGAGAGGAAGTGTTTATTCCAGTAGTTAATGATCTGTTGTATAGGTCAATAGATCCATTTGGATATGATATGGATTCTAAGTTAAAGCAATTTTTTCCTAATGCTCTTTTGGGAAGAGAAAAAAATGTTCCCCAAAGAGAGGATGCTTGGAGGCTTTATCTTGGAAAACCACAGGTAAATAACACGTTTTCTATTTCACAATATTCACCTGAAAATTCTGGTGAGGTTTGCTATAGCATAGATGATTTTTTTGATTCCTATCTTGCTATTGGTGATCCCGCACAACAGATAAAAGCGTTTCACGAACGTTCTAAGCTTGGTGGGAATATTCTTTTTGGTGATTTTGGAGTAATGGGTGGTCATCAAGTTGGCATATCTAAAGATGAAAAAGGCAGTTTCATGTTTTATTATGACGTTTGGGATTTAGATGTTCTTCTTGAAAGAGATGGTGGTTTTTTTGGAAAACCATTTACTATATATGACCAACTTTATTTTGACCCAGTTACGTACCAACCAGAAAGAACTATAAAACCCGTTACTAGTTTAGATGATTTAGAACTTATGTGATTGAATCTTCTAACTACACTTGACCAAATCTAAAGCCATCGTTTCTTTTAGCCAACTGAGCAATATTGGACATAACGATGTTAAGTTTCAGGGAGTTTATCCCCCTGCAAGCATGGAACATGCGTAGAGTTTTTCCCGCACATATTAAATGTAACTTTTCTCTTAAATTACTTAACTAAGAAAATTCCGCCACATAAAATTATTTAAACTTATGCATATTTCTATAAATAATATGGATATTGAAAAAATTATAAGAAAAATTAACAAAAATATTCAAAAAGAATTAAGATACTTAATTAAAGAGACCACTATTTTAAAAGACTTAAAAGAAGATGTTGGGCATATAGAACAACTATTAAGTCAAGCAAGGAGTAGTAAGGAAGCATCTTTACTCATAGCTCATTATGAAAAAGAAGCAGTAAGAAAAGTAAAATACTCTGAAAGAATTGAAAGAAAGTTAAACTCTATTGTTGAAAAGATTACTAAATTAATTTTAGATGAAGAAGGAAAATTAACATCTTTAGAAAAGAGAAATTTAGAAAAATTTAGGTCTCATCTTGAAATTATTAAGAATAATCTTACTAGAATCTTAGCATTTGATGGAGAACTACATGACTTGATTAAAGAAAAGAAAGATTGGAAAAAAATTCAAAATAAAATTAATGAGGCTTTGGGAACAGAAATAAAACCAGGCATTTTATCACTAATAGCAATATTAGAGAAACTAAAAAATTTCCAAAATATAATTGAGCCAATTATTGATGAAAATCTTATTGATAAGAATGGACGCATTATAGATTTTGAAGAATTTTTTGATTCTTTTGATGAAAGAGGCGAAGAAGTAACTGGAGCAGATATTTTATATGATAAAAATATTAATGCAGCTAAGGGGATTTCATTTTTAGTAGTATTAGACTCGCTTTCAAATCATAAAAATTTAGAGATAAAATCTTCAGAGGGGTCTTATGCAAATGTTCTAGAATTAAATGAAGCTAATTTTGGAGATACGTGGCAACATGGTATAGCAAAACAAAATTTTTCTTTTTCTATATATTTTAACACAAATGATATTGTTGCTAACCGTGGAGAAAAAATAGTAGAGAGAGGGTATACTAAAAGTTACATTAAAACTGTTGCAGCGGCCTCTCCTCAAAAAGCCCGTGAATTATTAAGACAAAAAGTTCTTAGAGTAGATGGGTTGTTATCCTGGAAAAGTATAAAATATGTTGGATTTAGGTATAGAGATGAAGGAAGATTTAAATTTAAATTTTATCATATGTTCACTACTTTTAAGTAGTTTTTACGCAAATATTTATAAAGAAATACACCTGATTTGGAGTTATGACGCTTGATGATGTATTTAAAAATCTTAAAAAATCGTTTAGATTACAGGATAGCATATCTCCTAATGTAATAGGTAGTAGTGCAGTTTTGTCTAGGGGAATTAAAGAAGAAGATATTTTAGCATTATTGGATGGGAAGAGAATTGAACTACATTCTGAAGGGAAGGCTAATGCTGCTAAACCATTCTCTGGATTTTCGAATGAAGGTCTTAAAATAAGTTGGAATTATGGATCCAATAATAGAGGTTATTTAGCAGTAATATTATTTGATGGGAAGAATTTTGAAGTGAATCAAGGTCATGACAAGAAATATGTATCAAGCTTAGATCATATTCATCAACAACACAAAGTTGCAGAAAACCCCTATGTATGCAGGATTACTGGTGATTTTTCTATAGAAGACATACACTATTTGATTGTTAGAGATCAACAAGGGTTCCATTATTTTTCTCGAGGTTTAGAAGCAAACCCATTAATAAAAAGAGTTAGGTTAAAAGGAGATTCTATAGATCAAAGCACTATTTTTGGAGAATATCATTGGTTACTAAAAGATCAAAAAATTGAAGAAGAAATTATTGGCGATATACCTAATTTAGAAGTAATATATTCTGAAGTACTAGGGGAGGATTCAATTGAAAACATTAATGATGTAAAAAGATTGGTCAATAGAAGAGATTTTGATCCAAGATGTGAATCAGAATTTCGGTCAGACAATTATCAATTTGAATATAACACATCTTCAGCATTCTTAATTAAGTGGTTTCAGAAATATAAGATTCCTATTATTGGGTTGAACGGGTTTGAAAAAGGTGAACTTAAAGTAATCAATCCTAAAGCAAGGTCGTTAACTCTTGTTGGAAGGACACATATTAACCAAGTATTTGATTATTTTGATTCCACTCAAGTTTATCTTCCATGTTATGATCTATCATCAAATCTTCCAGATGGTTTTTGAAATTTAAAAGTGTGGCGGAATTTTCTCAATTTTTGTAGAATTAATTAAGTTAGTTATAATAAAGCGCGGGAAAAATTAAACATAACATCGTTTATGTTGAAGTCTGAGTATTTATCGCTTACAGATCTTAAAACAAGAAAATCTAGCCCCTCATAAAGTGATAATTCTATACCCTTACTAAATAAGAAATAAATAATAAAAATAAAAAAATCAACCCACTTTCTTTTCAAAAAAGTGTTTCTCAATTATTACGACAACTTTATTGATTAATAACAAGATTACTGCTCCGGCAATTATCAAACCCCAATCAATTAAGTTTAATGGTGCGGTTCCGAATACTTTTGCTAACGGTGTATAAATTGTTGCTAGATGTAATAATACCGAAAGAACAATTGCTCCTTGCAACCATTTATTTGTAAAGAAGTTCAAGTTATACCTGCTTCTAATCATATGCAATCTGGCTAATTCAAAGACTACGATGGCCGTAAAAGCTACTGTTTGCGCTTTAGCTATCCCTGAACCTTGGTACAGCCAAAACAAAACTAGAGTGGCTAATCCTATCAAAACCCCGAAAGTTATAATGTCCCAACGTAACTCTTTGGAGAGGATACTTTCTCTTGCTGCTTTTGGTGGCCGGTTCATGATCCCTTCTGAATGTGGGTCTAATCCCAGCGCTGTTGCCGGTAAACCGTCCGTGATCAAATTGATCCATAAAATCTGAATCGCAGTAAGAGGTAATGGTAACCCCGCCAGAGAAGCTGCTAAAATTACTGTTATCTCACCCAAATTACTTGAAAGAAGGTAATTAACAAATTTTCTAATATTATCAAAAATCCCTCTACCTTCTTCAACAGCACTAACAATACTGGTAAAGTTATCATCAGTTAAAATCATGTCAGAAGCTTCTTTAGCAACGTCAGTTCCTGTAATGCCCATAGAAATTCCAATATCTGCTTTCTTTAACGCAGGAGCATCATTAACCCCATCACCGGTCATCGCAACAATGTACCCTTTCTTTTTCAATGCAGAAACAATACGCATTTTATGTTCCGGGTTAACTCTTGCACAAATACCAATATTTTTAATTTCCTTTTCAAGATTTTTGATCTTTTCTAATTGTTTACCTGTAATCGCTTTACCAGTAATTCCAACTTCAGCAGCAATAGCTTGCGCAGTAGTAATTTGATCACCGGTAATCATAATAACTTTTATCCCAGCTTTTTGACATACCGCAATAGAATCTTTAATTTCTTCCCGAGGCGGGTCAATCATTGCTTGCAACCCAACAAAAATCATTCCCTTTTCAGCATTTTCCTTTTTTCGATAATTGTCGTTATAAGCTAATCCTAGAACTCTTAAAGCTTGTTTAGCAAACTTTTCATTCTCTTTAAGAATTTCTTTCTTTTTATCTCTGGTTAAACGTTGAACTTTACCTTTGATCAGAATTCTATCACAATAATTTATTAAAATGTCAGGTGCACCTTTAGTATAAGAAACTTTACCCCTCTTACTTTTATGAACTGTAGTCATCATTTTCCTTTTAGAATTGAAAGGAATTTCGTCAACTCTTGGTTCTTTCTTGTTAAGTTCCTTTTTAGTAAAACCCGCTTTTTCTGCAGAAACTATTAACGCAGCTTCTGTAGGGTCGCCAAGAACTTCTCTCTTAGAACTTTTACCGCTAAGTTCTGCATCGTTACATAAAGTACCAACTTTAAGCAGCTGGTGTAAAAATTCTGGATTAGCAAGTTTCTTTTTAAGTACAAAAGTTCCCTTGGCTTCGTAACCTGAACCTGTAACCTCATAAACATTATTATTTGCCCAAATTCTTGTTACTGTCATTTGGTTATGAGTTAACGTTCCAGTTTTATCAGTACAAATTACGTTTACACTTCCCAAAGTTTCAACACTTGGTAATTTTCTTACTAAAGCGTTCTTTTTAACCATTCGTTGTACGCCTAACGCTAAAGAGATGGTAATTACTGCTGGTAAGCCTTCAGGAATAGCTGCTACAGCAAGAGCAATCGCGGTTAAGAACATTATTGTTGGTTCTTTTCCGGTAAACACTCCAGCTAAAAATACTACTATTGCTACTAAGACAACAGCAACCGTTAAGTATTTCCCTAAATCACGCAACTTCTTTTGCAGTGGAGTTAAAGTTTCGTGCGCTTCCTGAATCATGGTGGCTATTTTTCCTACTTGGGTATTCATTCCTGTAGCTGTAACAATCGCTTTACCTCTCCCCTCAGAAATGATTGTTGAAGAGTAAACCATGTTTGTTCTGTCAGCTAATGCCGTTCCTTCTTTAAGAACTTCAACAATTTTAGATACCGGTTGCGATTCTCCTGTTAATGGCCCTTCTTGAGTTTGCAGTTCATGTACTTCTACTATTCTTGAATCTGCGGGAACTTTATCGCCAGTTTCAAGAACTATTAAATCGCCAGGCACAACTTGGGTAGAATCAATTTTCATTTCCTTCCCACCGCGAATAACTTTAGCTTTGGGAGAAGCCATTTTCTTTAAAGCTTCAATGGATTTTTCTGCTTTATATTCCTGGATAAATCCAAGGAAAGCGTTAAGGACAATTATTGCTCCGATAACAATTGCATCAACTTCTTCTTTAAGAAATATTGAAATTACTAAAGCAACTATTAAAAGCCAGACTAAAGGGCTAGTAAATTGTTGTAAAAATATTTTAAACGGGCTTATTCCCTTTTCAACCTTAAGTTCGTTCAAGCCATATTTATGTAAACGATGATCCGCTTCAGAGTTAGATAACCCTTTCTCAGTAACTTTAAATTCAGAATAAATATCTTTAACATCTTTTTCAAAATAATCCATTTTCTTCCCTCAACCTCTTTTAAGTAATAATAATATAATAATAGTAAATAGTTATGGTATAAAAATGTTTTTGTTAAAATTAGATATAAAATTTATATTAAAATAGATAGTTATTTACAAATACAGTAAAACAGTTCGTTACTAAACTCAATCAGTTCAAACTTATAACCTAAACGTTGAGTCATCAGTTCTATCCAACCTCTCCGCGGATGGTTCATTTTCTTACCGGACATGGTTAAAGTTGGAAAACTTACGATAATAAATTTTGCTGGGATTGCGTTAATAATTTGTTCAGAAGTTTTATGACCTTTACCTTTATCTAAAACGTCAGTCATCTTAAACAGAAAGGCCAGATCTGCTTTTGGTAATTTTTTGACTTTTTCTGTTTGTAATAAATCTAGAATTCCTGCTTTGCCGTTTATATTCTTATCTTTAAAGTATTGGTTCAAAATTTTAACTTCTTCCCTACTTAAATCATAAGCATAATAATCAACATTTTTTAAGTTCATATAAGAGTAAGATAATGGATTAAACCCTGCACCTAAATCTAGAATGGTTTTTGGAATTCCAGTTATTTTGAATATTTTTTTGTACAATTGATTATAGAAAGATAATCTCTCTTTAGTAGAAGAATGAGTTTCTAATATTTTCTGATAATCTTTCTTTTTAACAAGTTCTTTAAGATTCTTAGTTTCTTTCTCCACTCTGAACAAACCGTAAGATCTTCTTAGTTTAGCACGAACTTCTTTAACAGTTTGTTTATATTCTTTAGATTTAGGATTGGGATTTTCATTCAATTTCTTAAATATTTTTGGTTCGCGTTTAAAAAACTGGGTCAATTCTTCTTTAATGAACTTATCATCTAATTCAGCCAGTTCTTTCTTTTGTTTAATATTTTTAATTAGTTCTTTTATCATTATTTCTTTCACAGTCATTTACCCAAAATCTCTCTTTTAACAAGTTCTACCTCTTTAATATAAGCAACATTATAATTTCGATAAATGTTCCAAGCAGTTAAATCTGCAAAACCTTCATTAATCATCTCCAAACTATATCCATTATTATGTTTTAGAAAAAGATTATGATCAATTAATTTTAATATTTCCCCTATGATTTTCTTATTATTTAACAAATGATGAACATATTCATGGACCAACACGGCTTTACCAACATTAGTTAATGTTATTTTATAACTTCCACTTCGATAATATAATGTAGTATCAAAAGGTTTTAATAAAACAATCCGACCATTTTTTCTAAATGTTTCTCTTTTTGCTTTATAATAAGCAACAACGTCTGCACCTTTAGCTTCAATTTCTTTATTTAACCTTTTTGGTCTTACCATCTGATCACTTTGAAAAACTTCTCCTATTGCACTAGTAGCTTTAATTTTTAAGTCCAGTTTTAAAAATTTTTTCATCTTATCTTTATTATGTTTATACTGAAGAAAATTTGGCGAAATTAAAATTAATCTGGTTAAAGTTGATTTAATCTTATTTTCATTTTTATCAATAAATTCTTTTGCTATTTTTGATAATTGAGTTGTCTTTAGTATCATTTTAAGAATATTAAATCTTTGTACTATAAAAACATTTTTAAACAGACAGAGAATAGTTAATTGTTAATGAAACGGAATTTTAAACATCACGCCAAAAATCTATGGAAGTTTTTTTGGCAGGATGATAGTGTCTGGAGCTGGATAGCAAACATTATTGTTGCTTTCTTACTTATTAGGTTTATTGTTTACCCTGTTCTAGGAGTTGTTTTAGGAACAAGTTTTCCTATTGTGGCCGTACTTTCTGAAAGTATGGAACACGGGTTACATAACGGAGTTATCTGTGGTCAAAGTTTCCAAGAGTTTCCTGAATCGTTTGACAGTTATTGGCAAGTTTGTGGTAATTGGTACGAAGAACGGGGGATAACTAAAGAACAGTTTGCCAAATTCCCGCTCAAAGACGGGTTTAGGAAAGGTGATGTTATTATCATCTGGCGAGCAAACAGTAACAATTTAGAAGTTGGGGATGTTTTAGTTTTTCAAGGTAATAAACCGCAACCAATAATTCATCGTTTGGTTAATATTTGGGAAGAAGAAGGACAAACTTATTACCAGACTAAAGGTGACCATAATAGTCAAAGTATTTCTGGCAGTTTAGGCGAAACTAAGATTAAATCAGACCGGATTTATGGTCAAAGTATTTTAAGAATACCCTACTTGGGTTGGATAAAAATACTGTTTGTAGATGCAGTTAAACCGTTAGGGATTAAGATCGTAAGGTGAATACTTTTTTATAATCCAAATTTCAATAAACCTTATAAATAAGGACTGAATTCTCAATAGATTAAACTTAAATTAAGCTTAATCAAACTTAAATGTGTGGGTGAATAATTATGTTTTGTCAAAAATGTGGTTCTATCTTAAGACCAAAGGTTAAAGCGGGTAAAAAAGTACTTTATTGTAGTTGTGGCTTCACTAAAAATGTTGAAGGTGAAAGTTCTACTGAACTTAAAGAAACTATTACTGGATCAAAGAAAGTTGAAGTTATTGAAAATCTTGAAACTCGACCAAAAGTTAAAATCAGGTGCGAAAAGTGTGCTAACGATGTTGCCTATTTTTGGAGTCAACAAACAAGGTCTGCTGATGAACCAGAAACAAGATTCTTTAAATGTACAAAGTGTGAACATACTTGGAGAGAATATTCATGAACTTAATCAGCTATCAAGAACTGTTATCTCAACTTAAAGAATCTGAAATATATAATGATTGGATTAAAGAAAATTCTGATAGTTTTCTGTCCCATTTTTTTTGTCAATTAGATAGTGAGTTTAATCCAAAATCTGAATGGGAAATAGGCATTTATTCTAATAACAAAATCACCGTTTTTGTTCCTATCAAGCAAGGGTTTGAACTGAAACCTGCTGATGAAATTTTTAAAAAACCAAATTCAGAAGTTGAACCGTTAAAAGTTGACGATATTAAACTTGACCTTGATCAAGCATTAAACATCTTTAAAGAAAACTTTCCTAAATTTTTTGCTAAAGAAGTTTTAAGTGACGGTTTTTTAATCTTACAAACATATAATGATAAAACAGTTTGGAACTTTACATTTATTACTAAACAGATTAGGTTCATCAATCTTAAAGTTGATGCCGGGAGTGGTGAAATTGTCAGTCATGATACAGTTAATCTTGTCCAACAAGGACATGCTAATAAATAAAGTTAAAAACTTCTTACAAAAAATTAATTTTAAAAAGTAAATCAATTATTTTCTGTAGTGAAAACAATAAGTAGTGCTTTTTCTCTCCACAATAATTACACTTCCCTTTTAGAGAAACTTAAAACTATTGAGCAATGTTTTTACCAATTTATCCCTCTGCAAAAGTGGTATTGAGACATTACAATCATTAGTAGTAAACTGCAATATTATTTTCATAGTGGTATCGGCTTCTAGAATATATTTTCAAAGTTGAAAGTATTTATAAGTAAGTATAGATTCTAAAAAAGTACGATGGATGTTATTAAAAAAAGAGGTGTTGATGTTTTATGAATAAAATTTCTTACAAAGCAATGATGAGTTGCAGGACACTAGATTCTTTCTGCCGAAAAGAAAGCGAAGAGGAAGAAGAGTAAATATTCCTCTTATTTTTTAATTTTATTTTTTATTTGTTTAATTCCAGAAATGTTTCTTTTTCAATCTCATTAATTATTTGATGTTCTTGTAATTTTAAAATTTTAAAATTTTCTTCTAAACCATCCTGAAAAGCTAAATATTCTTTAATATTCCTATGGACTGTTTCAACTAAGAAATCAAATTCTGAATTTATTTCATAGATGGAGTTAACATTTTGATGTTTTTTTAAAAAGTTTAACAATTCTTTAATTTGCGAATGTTCGATTTTTAAAACAAATTTAACTTGATGATTATATCCTATTTTAGGAAAATCTACAATTGTTGAATGTTTTTTGATTATTCCTTCTTTTTGTAATCTATTAAGTTTATCATAAACTGTAGAGACGGGCATTTCTAAATTTTTAGCAATATTTACTACACTGTGCCGAGAATTTTTTCTTAAATGGGTTATTATTTTCAAATTTGTACTATTCATTTTATTAAAAATCCCTCTCTTTTTATATCATTGATCAAATAATTTAGTTGTTTATCTTCAAGAGCATAATTATTATTTAACTTATCCAAAAATTTATCTAAATCTTGAATGTTCTGGTGAACAGTTTCAACTAAGAAATCCCAGCCATTATTAATTTTAAAAAGATTATTAACGTTTTCATTTAGAATTAGGTGTTGTTTAAGTTTCTCTTTATTATTTTGGCCGACTCTTAAAAAAATTTGTGCCCGTGTATGATAACCTAACCTTTCAAAGTTTATTAAAGTAGTATTTTTTATAATTATACTTTCTTGTAATTCTTTTAATAAATCAAATAAAGTTGAGATGGGAATTCTGGTCTTACGACTAATAGTGGTTAACTTTTCTCTAGAGTTCTCTCTTAAAAAAGAAAGTAAAAGAAAATGTTTTGGTTGCATTTTTTAGTGGATTAACTTCAAATCTGGCCCATTATTGTTTCCAGTGTAGCAAACAATTGCGTCTTTATGATACTTTAACAACCAAACCGAATCTGTGTGATAAGGAGCTTTTTGCAAATCAATACCTTGTTTCACTAAACTGTTTAGTAAAGGTAGTGCTTTGTTAAACTCAGCTTTATTTCCAATATTTCCTTTTCCATCAATATCAGCATCCATTACATGTCCAATCGCTAAATCATAAACTGCATTTACATCTTTAGGATTTAAGTTTGCTCGTAACCCAGCAATACTCTTAAAATTATCTTTCTGTCTTGGATAATGACCATCTCTTCTTTCCGTTTTTAAACATGCAGAAGCCAAATCTAAAAGAGCTTTATCACTACGATGTTTCTGGTTATCAACATTTAAGATGTGGTAAATTGGAGCTTCTTGATCCCCAGGAGAGTCTAACAATCTTCCTGGTAAATAATTTTCTACAAAGTTTTTTGTAATGAATTCTACATCTGGGTTTAGTTCAATAGCTTTTAACATATAATTGTGTGAACCATTTTCTTTACCCAATTTCTTTAATGCATTAGACATTGAAACATGCACATCGGCATCCATTGGATGATTGGTTAGTCCAAGAGTGGCATATTTAACTACTTTTTTGGGTTTGTCCTCGAAAAGAGTGATTAATCTTTTATAAGAATCAACACAACTTGGATCTAATTCAATTGCTCTTTCATAAGCATTGACTACTTTATTTTTTCTAACTTTGTTTGCAATGCCTGTTACTGCAGCATAAGAAGCTGGGGCTGGTAAAGCAAGAATCATTCCTGTGACTAATCCTGTACCAGAAAGGAATTTTCCCACTTTACTTTTACATTTTGGTAAAATTTTTTCTAATGGTTTAAACACCGAGTCAAAAATCGCACCAGCATTCTCATCATTTTTTTCTGTCTTATTTCTGTATTTATTGGCCATCAAAGTTGCATAGCAATAATGATTTCCAGCTGCACTAAATTTTGCATCAATTCCTTCTTCAATGAGTTTCTCATCAATACTTGCTGCTTGTTTAAATGTTTTAATTGCTTTTTTATTATCGCCATCTTTGACGTAACAAACCCCTTTTGTTCTCAAGATGTCACTTTTTATTTCACCTTCAATTTCTTCATTCATCATTTCATCAGCCATTTTAATAGCTTGCGGATAATATCCATTGTCAGCTAGGCTTTCCAGTTCCGACATTTTATTTTTTATTTTCATTTTTATTTTTCCTCCGAGTTTGTTGTGAGGGGTTAGAAACGTTTTTGTTTCTCATTTCCTCATTGTTTGTTTTTCTCCAAAATACCTCTTGGAGTTAGTTTGTATGTTAATTCAGAATAGGTGGGATTACCAATAATTACCGTGTACCCTAAATTAACTAGTTTAAAATAAGTTTCTGTATACTTTTTTTTACTAATAGATTTGATTTCATTAGAAATGGGATTAACTTTTCTCAGTTTTAAAATAACATTGTCAGGGTCAAATTTCTCTTTAATGACATTAGTGTCAAAAATGGTTTTATCTTCTAATGTTGAAGTTAAAGTTAATTTACGTCCATAAACTTCTTTCCATTCATTAGCAAAGTTATTAATTTCATCCAAACAATATAATTTTATTTTATTAGGTCCGTTACCATTAACAATTCGTTCCCTTTCATAATCACAAGTACTATTTAGAGAAATCTGTAAAGATATTTTTTGTTGAGATGATTTCTTTTTAAAATTTAACATACTCTCAAAAAACCCATACTTTTTTGCAGCAATTGATGATATTTTTATTTTATTTTCTAAAAATTTTTCTGAGAGAGAATATAATAAAGTTTCTAAATTTTTATTGAGTGATAAATCTCCACCTTTAAGTAATCCTAATTTTAAAGATTTTTTATTTTTAACTAAACCATAATTTAAAGCAATATCAATGCCTTTTTCAAATAAAGAGATGATTGTTTCAGATTTAGAGTAGAATGTTGCTTTTTTGCCACCATAACCACAAAAATGACATTTAGCCACACAACTTCCATCGTGGTGGAGGGGAACTTCAACTTGATAAGGCGTTTCTGTGTTCGTTGGTGGATCATGAAGAATACTTTTTGGAGAAAAATATTTTTCTAGGTTATTCTTGTCAATAACACTTTCATAATTATGGGTGGGAGCAATAACAAGTTCATAAAGTTTACTTTCTAATTCTAAGATGCCCCCAAAAAACTTTCCATGTTGATTAATTTGTTTTATGCTTACAGGTTCCATTTGTTTTCACATTCCCAGAATAAATCTGGTTTTCTTGTAATATTTCTAACTGAGGCAGAACTGAAATATATACTTTCTTCAATTATAATTATTACTGGTAATTACATAATTACTTTCCGAAAAGTATTTATATGAGTCTTGTTTTTTAGTAGAAAGATTACGAAATTAATGGAATGCTTACAATGAAAAGAAAAATCAATCGTGTTGGAACAAGTACACTTACAGTTTCATTACCTAGCAAATGGGCCAGAAAGTATGGAGTGAATGTAGGGGATGAAGTTGATGTGGTTGAAGATGGGAAAAGTTTAGTGATTGGTAGTGAACAAAAAAGAACTTTAGGTAAAAAAGTTGTTGAGGTCCAATCTACTAAAGAATTTGTAAAAAGATTATTATATGTTCCTTACGTTTTAGGTTATGAGGAGATTGAAGTTACATTTAAAGAACAAAAAGTAATGGAAAAGATTGAACAAACTGTAGAAATTATGTCCGGATTTGAAATTATTGACCAAAGACCAGGATTTTGTTTAATTCAAAACATTGCTAAAGAAGAAGAAACAAAATTTAAAGAAATATTTAAGAGATTAGTTTTTTTAGTTCAAACCATGGGTGATGAATTAGAAAAAGGTTTGAAAGAAGATTCTGAAAATCTTAACGGTTTACCTCCAATGCGAAGGATGGCTAATAAATTAACTTTGTTTTGTGGAAGAATACTACATCTTAAAGGCCATAAAGATCAAGATAGAACAATTAGATATTTTTTAATTGTCAATTTATTAGAAAAAATTGCTATCCATCTTCGAGATTTAGGTGACCATTTTAAAG
>CAZXEM010000023.1:0-15907 GCA_964639875.1 uncultured Methanosarcinales archaeon
TTTTAAAAAAGAAATGGATAAATTGAAAAAAGAAAAAGATTGTCAATGTTAAATTGGAGGAATTAAAAACAATGGTTTCAGAACTAAATGAAAATAATTTTAAAAGAAGAGTATTAGAATCAGACCTACCAGTAATTGTAGATTTTTGGGCATCTTGGTGCGGTCCGTGCAGAATGTTAACGCCAGTATTTGAAGAAGTTAGTAACGATTTTGAAGGCAGATTAAAGTTTGTTAAATTGTCTACTGAAGATTATCCTGAAATTGCACAACAAAATAACATTACAGGCATTCCTTGTTTAATAATTTTCAAAGGTGGAAAAGAAGTTGACCGGATTATTGGATTTAATCCCGTACCGCAATTGAAAAAGAAAATTGAAGAAGTGTTGAGTAAGATTTAATTTTTTATCTAAAAGGACAACTAGAACAGATATCTTCAAGTGTAGAAGGAAGATCAGGTATTTCATACACTCTTGGTAGGTCTGTTCTTAATGGACCGACAGGCAATGTTTTCTTAATGGAAATTAATTCTCCTTTTTTTGGTTTTATCAATAAATTAAGCACATACTCAGAAAAAGTAGAATTAGGATTTTCTAATTCATACCTGTTTTCCAAATGTTTCATTTCTCTAACAAAATTATTTCCTGATAAAGAAGAGTGATAAATAATTTCAGAATTTTCAGGAGGAGCAAAAGTATCTCCAAGAGATAATTCCCAAGGTTCAACAGAACCTATCTTTTGGTCAAGATGATTAGTGTAGGCAATATTTTGATTACCATCATGTTCATAAATAATAATATTTATTCGTCCTAAATTATCCACCATAACCAATAGTAATGAAAGAATTTATTTAAACATTTCTATGTTAGAAACATTACGGACACCAAATAATCTCTAAATCCATTTTCAGGCCACTCCGTTTTCCCAATGACCTTTCGTATAATTTTTTCTATTAAAAGGAAGATTTTTCTTATTGTTAATAATATTATAATAAAACTTAAGAATATAATCAGCACCATTATCTAAATCTAAAAAGAATTGTCTTACTCCAATATCTTTCAACTCGTTAACAGATTCAAACAACCCTAACTCCACACTATTCAAAATTTGATAATAATCATGCTCCTTTCTGACTGAGAAGATGTAATCTTTTTTGTCAGTAAGTCTTAACGGTAACAAAGAATATTTAGTATTCATCATTACAACTTTACCGTGCACAAGAACTGCAAATGTCTTATTATCAAAATTTTTAAGTTCATCAAAAGATAATTCTGGAGAGATGATAGGAGTACAATCATTAAAAAATTCTAAATCTAAATCATTAAAAACATTATTGGAATAATCTAAATATAAGTTCAAATCTTGATTTTTCTTTAAAACAAGATAAGCGCCTAAATCACCGACTAAGATGTTTTTCACATTATGTTTTTTAATTAGTTCAACAGCTTTCTCAACATCAGCATCATTTAAGATCCGAGGAATATAAGCAGAAAAATCTTCAGAAAAATCTTCTGCAAAAACGTTATAAAATACTTTATCAGTATATTTCAAAGCGTCTTTACCCTCTTGAAGAGAATAAACTTTAACTAACAATTCTCCTTTATCTTCTACAAGATCTTTTTGTTTTTCAATCTGAGGAAGAATTATTTCTTTAACAGTTCTTTTTTCAGTAATAATAGGATCAATTTTAACAAATTCAATCTGTTTACTTTTTTCAACAGAAGAGGTTTTATAAATTTTCACTCCAGGTTTAGCATAAATGTGTAATTTAACCAAGTCACCCTTTTCAGCAAAATCAACTGCATCCATTTTACCATCTGTTTCAACAAGTTCAATTTTTCTTAACACCGCACCATCAACTTTGTTTGGCAACCAAATTCCAACACCATCGCCTAAAGAAACTTTTTCTTGTAATTTTATTAACCCTTTCTTATTAATTTCTCCCAAATATAATCCTCGGGCCATTGGTTTTTCATGAGAAACAACTTCTTTCAAATTAGTATAATAACCCCAAGTAAATTCTCGGTTAAAAGCTAATTTCATTTCTTTAAACAAATCTTGGTCAACTGAAAATTGTTTTGCATAATGAGAATCAATCGCTTTCCGATACAATTTTGTAGAAGCAGCAACGTACTTAACACTTCTTAACCGCCCTTCAATTTTTAATGAAGAAACGCCCATTTCAATTAATTCTGGGACGGCTTTTACCAAAGAAAGGTCTTTCATACTTAACAAATATTTTCCGTTGTAAACACCACCATACCTTTGCGTAAATTTTCCGTTATATTGTTTTCTGCAAGGTTGAGCACATAACCCTCGGTTTCCTGAACGCCCACCAAGAATTGAAGAAAATAAACATTTACCAGAATATGAGAAACATAAAGCTCCCTGCACAAATATTTCTGTAGGTAATTTAGTCTTTTTGATAAAATTATCAATTTCTTCTTTAGAAAATTCTCGAGGTAAAACAACTTTATCAGCTTGTTTAATCAAATCGTAATGATAAGTGTTTGTTATTGCTGCTTGAGTAGAAACATGTACTTCCATGCCCGGAAAGTTCTTTTTAATGATAGGTAAGAAAGAAAGATGTTGAATAATTACTGCATCGACTCCTGCTAAATATAATTGTTTAACAGTTTCAAAAAACTCTTCAATTTCTTCGTTCTTGATTAGAATATTCAGTGTACAATAACATCTTACTCCATTTTGATGGCAATAATCAACAAGTTTTTGAATATCTTCTAGCTCAAAGTTATCTGCTCTCCTTCTCGCATTAAACTTATCCACTCCGAAGTAAACTGCATCAGCACCATTTTCTACTGCTGCTACTAAATTATCTTGATTTCCTGCTGGTAAAAGTAATTCAATCTTTTTCATTAAAGTTGAAAAAAGAAGTGTATTTATATTATTATCCACCAGAAAGTTTATAATTTAAAAACCATTTCTTAATAAAATGAAAAATGATATTGAAACAATTGTAGATAACGAAGAATTTTTTCATCCATTAAGTGATACTGACAATGTATTTGTTTCACATGACCATCTTAAAAGTGAACACCAATTACCTGATAAAATAATTTATATTAAAGATGTTAAAGATAATAACAAAATAGTTGGTAGCTATTATGTTGCAGGAAGAATAGTTGAAGATAATAAAGGATATGTCTTTTTCATGTACGGTCAACCAAAACGTCTTGATCAAGCAATTTCACCTTTCTCTGAAAGAAAAATTAAAATTTTAAAAATTTATGAGGGTGTTTCTTTAGATTCGTTCATGGAAGCTGAAAAAATTTATAGAAAAACAGAAAATCTTCAATCAATAGAAAAATTCTTAGAAAATGATGCTCAAGAAATAGAAAAACTTAATAACATCAAGAAAAATATGATTAAACATGATAAAAATAGCACAAGGAGCAGAAGCGATTATCCATAAAGATAACAATAATAAAGTTATCAAAGAAAGGTTTAGTAAGAAATATCGATTACCACAAATAGATGAATCTTTGCGTCAATTCAGAACTAGAAGAGAAGCTAAAGTTCTTCGTAAATTAAATGAGATGAAATTTCCATCTCCACAATTAATAGATTTCTGTGATAAAAGAATGCAAATTACAATGGACTTTGTTCCAGGCGAGAAATTAAGAGACGTTTTAATCCGAGGAGATGATTATCAACAGTTCGCTGAAGAAATTGGTGAAAAGATTGGTAAATTGCATGTTCATGATATTATTCACGGTGATTTAACTACTTCCAACATGATTAAAGATAAAGAAATCAAATTTATTGATTTCGGATTAAGTTCATTCTCTGATAAAGTTGAAGATAAAGCAGTAGATTTATTTCTTTTAGATCGAGCTTTAGAAAGTAAACATTATCAACAGTATCCAGACATTTTTGATAACGTTCTTACAGGGTACAAAAAATCTAACCCAGAATCAGCTAAAGTTCTGGAAAGGTTTACTGCTGTTAAGAAAAGAGGAAGAAATAAAAAAAGATAAATCTTTTCTGGTGTTCCCTACAAAAACAATAAAGGAAAAAGATAAAAGAATTAACTGTTATTTTGTCTAAATAATAAATCAACTTCCATTTTCATTACTTTCGGTGTTCTATTACCCGTGTACATTGTTCTTAATAAACTGGAATAAAAATTACTTTTTTCCTGATCAGATTTAAATGAAGTACTATTATTTAATCTAGCTATAGCGTGTTCATAAATTTCGTTAATTTGATTAAAACCAACATGATATGCAACCATCAGATCATTGTTAAACAATCTTAATTTATCTTGATTATAATTTTGTAATGCGTTTACAAGAAATTTTTCAGGATAATATTCAGTAGCTAACTCTCCAGCCATCTCTTCCGCACTCAAACATTTGTAATAACCAAGATAAGCAAGAGATGCTTGAAGACTATCCGAAAGTCTCCTATTAACAAGTTCAAATAAAGCAATCTCGGAATAATCTTTTTTTGAACCAAAATATTCTTTCAAAGCAAAGTGTTGACCAAGCACTGCTAAACCTTCAGAAGTTTGAGAACAATAAAAGTTATTATGACTATAATTTTCAGAAAAGTTATGCTGTGTTTGATGACCAAAAGGGCCTTCATGAGCAACTAAAGCAATTAAAGCAGGAAGTCGATGTTCAAAACCGATATTAATCCAACCTAAATGTTGATGTGGATTTTTTTCTTTAACATTAACATCTAACTTAGTATGGATAGTTTTTCCAAAAATGTTTGTAGCAAGTTCATCAAGTTCTGACTTGTATCTTCTAGCCATATCTTCATAAAATATTCGATCAGTAGTACCAACTCCAATTGCAGGTAAATCTATTGTTTCTATCTTAAAATAATCACTAACTAAATCTTTATGTTCTTTAACCACGTTTTCAAGGTCACTCAAATTCATTCCTGCAGATTGTAAAACCAAATTAAACCTCTCTTGAGAATTATGAGAATTTACTTCTTTTAATTTAACAGAAGCGATTAAAGAATCAACACAAGAAATTATTTTAGTAGTTTCAATTGCAATCTTGTCTTTAAAAAAATCTCGATTAGAAATATTTGCATCTTGAACAGTTTGATTATGAGCAAGATATTTTTCTTTTAACGGGTTTAATTTTTCAATAAATAAATCAACTGTTTCTGTTCTAATTTTCGGCCTAGGAGAAACATTTTTATCAATAAATTGGTAAAGATGATTAAACTCATGATTAATTTTTTCAAATTTATTTAATAATCTTCTTTTTGTGGAAACCATTTTGATTAAAGATAGTTATTATTTTATAAACCTTTCCCTATTAACTACTCTTAAGTTAGAATCAATCGTCTTTCATACAAACCATGCCCCTGCTACAGAGGTCGGAACAACCAAAACCGGAGATAACATAATTAGGCTTGTACAGAATCCGAGAAATCACTTCTTTCAAAGCGTAAGCGTCTTTGTAACAAAGGATAGAATTCAATTTTTCTTCACTAAAATTAAAATCTGAAAAGAATTTTCGACAAAAGTTCATTTCATAATCTTTCATTTTTTCATAACGGTCAAACTCTAAATGTAGTCGAGCATCGTACTTTCGAACAATTCCTCGATATAACCGCATAGGATGAGTTTCATCTTTATCAACTTTGGTAACGTTCCACAATCCATGCTCTTCATGGACAAACTTTCTGAAAGCTAGTTGTAACATTGATTCAACTTCTTTAGCACCATCATTTAAACAAAGATGGCAAACATTTAAGAAAGCATCATAAGTAGATTTGCAACATTTTTTAAAAAGTTTTTCAGTTGGATGAATTCCTCGACTTGGATCAACATCTTCGCCAAACTTATCCATTAAATACCGTTTAGCATTATTGATGATAAACAAATTTTTGAAACACTGGTAAATTTTTCCCTGAAAACAAAAAGAGTCTAAACTTTGAATGTTATGAATCCGATCAGCCAACTTAATTTGGATAGCTTTCTTTTTAAGTTCTTCATCTTTACAAGTAAAAATTGCTGATATTGAACGGTAATAAAAGTGTCTTTTGTGACGGGTTAACAATTTTAAAATGTTAATAATCTCTTCAACAAAGTTTGCTTGAAGGTCATTATTTTTACAAAAATCAATAATTTCTTGTTCTAACTCTTTAAACAGATTTAGTTCATATTCATCAAGAATTTTTATCCCTTCTTTATTTTCATCAAGATTATTTTTTTCTTTATAGATATCAACTTTCTCTTCAACTAAATCATGAATCAAACCAACGATTAAAGTAATTGGATCTTCAACTTTAGCTTTCTTTAAATCCCATGCTAGATTTAAAGGATGGATGAAAGGGTTAGTACCATCTTTACGAATAGGAAACTGTTTATATTCATTTTTTGTTTTGTTATAAAGGTAAGTTAGAAGTGCTGATAATTTTTCAGTTTTATTAGTAAACTCTTCTACTAAAAGAATTTCGTTGGCAGGTTGCCAATGTTCGAGAATCTTATAAGTTTGATATTCTTTAGAGTTTTTAGACATAACTGAATAGTGGTATTGTCAATGTTTTAAACTTTTCTAAAATTTATTCTTAAATTTAAGAAAACTTAGAAAAATTACCTTTTTCTATTGTTTTCACTTAAAATTTTCCAAAATCTTTATAAACCAACTATGTAATATTAACTTAAAATGGAATTTAACGTTATCGAAGAAAGTAAAACTCAACTGATTTTTGAATTAATCGGAGAAACACACACTTTTTGTAATGTTTTAAAGAAAGAATTACAAAATGTAAAAGGAGTTCAAATTGCTACTTACAAAATTGATCACCCTTTAGTTGGTGTTCCTAGGTTTCAAATAGAAACAAAAGGCGTTGAACCAAGAAAAGCTTTGAAAGAAGCGTTAAAAAATCTTAAAAAAAACGCTAAAGACTTCGAAAAAGAAGTTAGTAAACTTTAATTCATTTTTCTTTAATTAATTTTATTTAAATATTAACATCGCATCTCCTAACGAGAAAAACCGATATCTCTGTTCTACTGCTTCATTATAAGCTTTAAGTAATCGTTCTCTTTCAGCATAAGCAGAAGTTAATAGTAGTAATGAAGATTGTGGTAAATGAAAATTCGTTAACATTGCTTTAATATCTGCTTTAAACTGGTGTCCCGGTTTGATAAAAATTTCTGAAATCCCTGTTGTTGGTTGAATTTCATTATTTTCCCAGTGACAGGATTCTAAACATTTAACAACAGTTGTTCCCACGGCAATAATCTTCCCTGAATTAATTATCTCTGCATTTTCTTTGTCAACAGAGAAATACTCTTGACCTGTTGAATGAGTTTCAATATTCCTTATTGACAAAAAAGTTGCAAAAGAAATATCTAATTGAATTTTAGCAATCTTAATGCCCTTCTCTTCAATCTTCTTTAAAAGTTCTGGAGTGAAATGTAAACCTGCTGTTGGTGCTGCTAAAGAGCCAGGAATTTTAGCATAAGTTGTTTGATAATCCTCTTCAGGAACATATTCTTTAATGTACGGCGGAGTTAACAATTCACATTCTTCCTCTTTAATTTCTTTATCGAACTCTAATTCAAAAATATCTTCGTTTTGTTTAATAATTTTAGCAGAATTATCTTTGAAATATAATTTAATTCCCGGATAAGGATTTCTTCCTTTTACCCTAGCAATAAACTTATTATCATCTAATTTTTTGATTAAAGTAACTTCAACGGGGCTACCTGATTCTTTCTGGCCAATTAATTTACAACGTTTAACTTTAGTTTCATTAATTACCAGAACATCTCCTGCTTCTAAATAATCAACAATTTCAAAGAACTTTTTGTGTTCAATTTTGTTATCTTTAAGAATTAATAACTTACAATGATCTCGAGGAGAGAAAGCTTTCTGAGCGATAAGCTCTTCCGGAAGATTGTAGTTGTATTCGTTGAGATTCATTTTAAATGTTGATCACAATTAATAGTTGTAAGTTCAAATGTTTCATTTTGATAATTAATTTCTGTTATTGAAGTGTTTTTGATAGAAATATATTCATCACTTTCAATAGGAATATTTTGAAGATGGAGTAAATAAGTAGTTATTGGTCCGCCATGAGTTACTACTAAAACAGTTTTATCTTCATGTTTATCTAACAACGATTCCATAAAATTAACTACTCTTTCTGAAACTTGAAATAAAGTTTCACCACCATCAAAGTCCCAAGCATAATAAGGAATGCCCATTTCTTTTTGGGCAGCGTTTCTTTCTTCCCGAGTTTTACCCGTAAATTTCCCTTTGGCTTGTTCACGTAGTTCTTGAGAGACAACAATCCCTAACCCAGAATGATAATTAACAATTTCTTCAGCCGTGTCAACACACCGACTTAAATCAGAAGAATAACAAAAATCAATTTTTTCATTTTTAAGTCTTAAAGCTACTTTTTTTGCTTGTTCTTGCCCAAGCTCATTTAATTGAGAATTTAAATGTCCCTGAACTATCTTAGCAGCATTCTCATAAGTTTCTCCGTGCCTAACAATTATAAGTTTCATTTCCCTAACCACTTCTCTTTCAACTCCAGAAATGTTCCATCTTCAATACTTTCCCTAATTTCGTCCATCATTCTCTTAAAAAAATAAAGATTGTGATATGTAACTAAAGTGTAAACTAATAACTCATTAGCTTTGAATAAATGATGAAGATAACCGCGAGAAAAGTTTTTACAAGTATAACAATCACAATTTTTATCTAATGGCCCTTTATCCTCTTTAAATTTAGAATTAGTAATTCGATAACGAAACCTGTTTTCTTCAGTTCCACCAGACTCTGGTCGGAAGAAAGCATAACCAGATCTAGCCAATCTTGTTGGTAAGACACAATCAAACGTATCTAAACCAAGAGAAACATAATTGAAAATGTCTTCTACTGCTCCGATACCAAGAAGATGTTTAGTTTTCTCTTCAGGAAGAAATTTCATTGCGTGTTCAACAAGAGAAAAACTTTCCTCTTTTGGATCGCCGAAGATACTTCCAATAGCAAGGGCATCAAAATCTAAAGAAGCAATGAATTTCGCACTTTCTTCTCTGAGATCTTTAAATCTTCCACCTTGGACAATTCCAATCAAAGCTTGTTTCTTATCAACGTTCAATTTCTTAAACTCAGCCAAACTTCTTTCTTCCCAAGCATGTGTTCTAGCAAGAGATTCTTTAGTAGTTTCATAATCTGCATTAATGTCTAGACATTGATCAAATGCAAAAATCAAGTCTGCTCCTAACTTACGTTGAATTTGCATAGATTTTTCAGGAGTAAATTCATGCTTAGAAGCGTCAATGTGCGATTTAAAAATAACTTTATCCTCATTAACTTGACAAAGACCATCATTTAAACTCATAACTTGAAAACCACCAGAATCGGTAAACATTGGCTTATGCCAAGCAGACACTTTTTGTAATCCACCCAATTTTTCAATAGTTTCTGCTCCTGGTTGCAGATATAAGTGATAAGTATTACTAAGGATAGCATCAAACCCAATTTCATTAAGTTGTGCTGGAGTTAAAGCTTTTACCGTTGCTTTAGTAGCTACTGGAATGAACGCAGGAGTTCTAATTTCTCCATGTGCTGTTTTAATTATTCCTGTTCGAGCGAGTCCAAGTTTCTTGTTTATTGTAAAAGAAAACATACTTTGTTCTTCTTTCATAACATTTTTAAAAATCTTCCCCTTAAAAAAAGTAAATGGAGCAAAAAAGTCTAGAAAGTGAAGTTTTTGGTTATCTTAACAGACAGCTTCATAAATTCGGACTAGAAGGAAATGTTATTTCTATCCTTGTTCATAACAGGAAAAAAGATGAATTTTATTGTTACGGAAAAATAATAGAAAAGGAAAACATTATTTCTCGGTTAAATTTAAACACACCTAAAGAGGTTTCTTATCCAAATATTGAAGAGTTATCATCTTATCGAGAGGGATGTTTTATTTTTGCCAGTGATTTTATGATTAAAGAAAAAAAAACTTATGTGGCTTTAGTTGACATCTCTTTCAGTGGTACTGCCGAAGTGTTCCCTTATCCTAGATGAAATACAACTGAAAGATTTAAAAACTATCTCTCTTTTTCTCAGTTCATGGGCCTATAGCATAACCTGGATTTTTAATAACCAGACAGTGCGGCCGGCTTCGGCTCTGAAAAGAGAAGATACCGGTTGATTAGGGTTCGAACAGTTCTTTCGCGAACTGGGAGCGAAGTGCGGGATGCGCTTGCTTTGCAAGCTTACCCCCACGCGAAACCAGGAAAGAATTACGAAAGTCCCTATAGGCCCACTTCATTCTTATAAAATATTAATTAAAAAACAGAAAGAAAGAAAAAAATAAAAGAAAAAAAATTAATTGATTAAAACTTCAACTTCTCTACCGAAAACGTTTTTCATATCTTCAAAAATTGGTTCTTTAATAAAAGCTCGTTTAGGCATTTTCACAGTAGCAAGAACTTTTTCAAAATCTTCTAAACTAGAATCTTCAAGTGTTCCTAAACTACCATCAGGGTTAAGTTGCGCTTTTTCAATTTTCTTTTCTTTACTATCAATATCATGAAAAACAAAAGCAACTTTATCAAGTAAAATAATCTCGCCGTAACGTTCACCATACTTAACTTTAATTTTTGCCCTTTCCATTTCTCTTCCCCGTTTACGTTGCATATACTCAACAAGGAACTGAATTAAACCAGTACTACCTTTCCTAGCTTTCTCAATATCAATCTTGGTTAACTTTCCCTTATCATGTTTAGTTTTCGCTTCCACAATCTCGTTCAAGTCTCTCAAGAATCGAGCTGGAACTTTTCCAGTACTAATAAGTTCATCTTCGAACAACTTAATGATCTCTTCATCCTGTGCTCTCTCGACTCCTTCCAATTTAAGAACATCACGGATAATGGTCATTATTTCGTCATACAATAACAAGACACTTTTCTGGTTATGCATCAATTCAATCTTAGTAAAAAGTCCTTTAACTTCTTTCAGATATCTTTCAGAATTGTTAATATATACGTCAAGTTCAGTACCAGTAACTTCTTTCTTAATACCGTACTCAATATCTTTGTGAAGTTTAACGTTAGCTCTTAAAATGTCAATGAACTCCTTTTTCAAAAGTTTTTCTTTCTTCACAAAAACTTCTTCCATCACGTCAGGAGTTTCTCTCGGAGTTGGTGGTGGTAAACCGTACAACATAATCGCTGCCTGGCTCGGAGTTAAAATTGCATAAAAGATATCTTCCATCCCCATATCTTTAAGTTTCATCTTGATCCGTTTAATGCTCTGTTCACCAGTACTCATAAACAGTTCAATAGCTTCTCTGCTCGGCTTAATCCGACCCATTTTTAACAACTGTTTCCAAGGCATGAAAATTCCTCGGTCATAAAATGGTACGCCGTCCCTTAAGAAAGTAAACACAATCGGATTAGCTTCTTTAAGAGAATCCCAAACGTCAGTCAAAATGTGTACCTGGCAACTTAACTTATTTTTAATTCCAGTCATTTCACCAGCTTCAATTGCCATTCCAGCAATTATTGCTCTTAACTTATCTTTAAGTTCTGCCCGAGTCATCTTTTTAACGTCAGTATCATCAATAATTATCCAAACATCAATGTCAGACTGAGGAGTAGCTTTTCCCCTTGTTAATGAACCCATTAAAACGTAACTTAAAATGTATTTATCAAACTTTTTAATGACCATAGATTTGTGGATTTCAGTAATCTTTATCGCTGCTAAAACGCCGGTATCATGAATTGGTACACCTACAGAAATTAACTTGTTCAAATCACTTTTACCATCATAACAGTTTTGCCAAACATCGCTTAAAAGGATACTTTGAGTAACCATTTTCTTATCAACATCTTCAGCAATTTTTTTAATAATAGTAGAAAATTTTTGATGAAGTTCCTCTTTGGTCATTTTTTGTGAGGAAGTATCATCAACAACGATCATCAAGTTAATTTTTTCTTCTTCCGCTTTAGCTTTATCGTCTTTTTTATCTTTTTTATCTTCTTTACCTTTCTCTTGCGGTTTTTCTGGTGGAAGTAATGTTATTCCAACAATATAATCTCCAAATTTGTCAAGAACTTGATCTTTAAATTTGTCAATCTTTTGTTTTAAAGCTTTAAGTTTCTTCTCAACTTCAGGTGGTAATTTAGGTGCACCTGGTGGTAATTCCGTTTTATCTGAATCTTTATTAACTGCTTTCATTTGTTTAGGTTTAACTGTTTTTTTCGCCATATTTTATTTATCCCCCTAGTGTGACATTTTAATAATGTAATATAACATATGTTTTCTAGGCTTATATTTGTTTCTGGTTCTAGTGAGACATTTTGGTCAATATGTTGAAAAATAGATATTTTAAACCGGAAATGATTAAATCAATTAGAAGAAAATAAGCTTATTATGGACGAAAAAATCATTTTCAAAATATCTTTAATTATAGTTATTTTCGGTCTAGTTTTTCTCACATTTTACAGTGATGGTCTAGAATTAAAATCTGTTGAAAGAATTGATTCTGCTTTGCCTGAGCAAGAAATTAAGCTTAAAGGAGTTATTAATAAGCTTACTACTACTGAAAAAGTTTCTTTTATTGAATTGGAAGGCCAGAAAGTTGAAAAAACTAAAGTTATCTTGTTTCCAGATCAAGAGATATATCTTAAACAGGGCGATTACGTTGAACTTAGCGGGACAGTAGAAGAATATCAGGGCGAGAAGGAAGTTATCGCTAACAAAGTTGTAGTAAAATAAAACTTTTCTCAGAAATTTTATAAAGAGATTGTCATTTCTTATTGAATAATGACAAAAAACCCAACAAAACTAGAATTTGTTCACCAGATTGATGAAGTGCACAGAATTTTTCAGGATCATTTAACGTCTGCAGAAATATATCCGCATAAAGCAAATATGGATCGATTTTTAGAAGATTTAACTGAAGCAAAAGAAAAAATTAACAAATTTTTAGGATTAAATCAAAAAAAAAATATAAAACTAGAAATTAACATTGGTGCACAAAATTATCACATTAATAACAATAATGCGCAAAGCTGGGCAAACTTGATTGCACATAAAGAAGAAAACTTTTTACAACTTGCTCATGTTTACGATACTCTTGAAAAAAAAATAATTGAAAATATTCAACTTGAAAATATTCAACCATATTCTAAAGAAACGGGAATAATTTATCAAGATCAAGCAACAATGTTCATCCCAATGTTTGAAGTTATCAACCCAAAACTAAAAGAAAAATTGCAACGTGTAGATTATCAAATTCATGAACCAGCTTCAATTTATTATCTCCAACAAAATATTTATACCCGTGATGAAGCGTTACAGTTTGCTCAAAATGTTGCTCAAAACTGTTTTTATGTTCTTAATGCTAGTGATTACCCGTTAAAAGAAACAGCAATACCTTTAATAGGTGAAAAATATAAAAAAATAAGAAAAGAAACTATTGAACAGGATTCTGGGTTTGAGACTTACCCTCCAATTCACTAAAAGCCCGAGATATTTCTTCCTGGCTCCAACCAGTTTGGTCAGCAAGTATTTGCCTAATATGAACATCAGGAGTACCCGCTGCTCGTTCTTTTCTAATCCAACGTTTTAGTTCATGATGGTGAAAGAACTTCTTATGTGGCCAGAAATACATTACTAAGAACACTATTAATGCCAAAATGATTAAGATTAACAAAATCCAGAAATAAATCCCATACTGATCCCAAAAAGATTCAGTTACGCCAGGTTCTTGTAATCCTGGAGTTATACTTGCAACTTCACAAGACCGTTGTTCCACAGGTTTTTGCACTTCAGTTTGACAATAATGTTGGTCAGTACAAGTTCTTACTTGTATTCCTGCACCAGGAACACATTCACTCCATTCAGTACAAACCCAAGATTCCGAGCAAGGTATACATGCTTTAGTTTCAGTAAAAGTGATATTATTTTTTTTACACTTCTTTAAATCAGTACAACTTCTTGATTGAATTAAATCTTGCCCACAAAATGTCCAAGCAGAACAAGTAAGGTTAGCTCTACAGAGGGGAATTCCACCGCCTCCGCCACCACTACTGCTACTACTACTTCCACCTCCAGATGAAGATGAAGAACTGCTACTTGATGAAGAACTGCCGCCTGATGATGAACTCGAAGAACTACTGCTTGAAGTCGGAGTTGTTCCAGAAGTAACGTCAAATTCTTTTATAATCGCTTTATCACCTTTACAAGCGACCATTAATTGATGCTTACCTTCTTTAGTAAGTTTAAAAGTTACTGAATAAACACTATTTTCATCAGCAGTCACTTGGCCCAGCCAAACTTTATTAAAATTGTAAATCACTTGTACTCCTACCCCTATGTTAGGTTCAGAACAACTACCCGTAACAGTAATATCTTCATTTACTGGATAACTGGCTGCAGAATTAACAGTAGTTTCTGCAAGAACAAAAAAAGTTCCGAAAATAATAATTATAATAAAAAATAAAAAATTATTGAATTTCATAGGACACCTCTACTGGTTCCAGTAAGTAGTCAAATGCTTCTTCTATTGATGGCCAGCTTTTCCAAAGGTTAACAGCGATTTTTAAATTACCAGTAGCTGCTGAAACTTGGTGAGTAAACTCTAAAGTTTCTACATTACCCACAGCCAAAGTTGGTTTAGTTTCAAAAATCTGTGCTTTCTGTTCTGCACCATAATTTGTAGTTACAATTAACAGATGACCAACAAGAGCTGAATCTGGTTCAACAGATACTTTTACAGTATAAGTATCACCATTAACAAGTTTATCAGTAGTTGACAGAACTGCGCCAGTACTATCTACAAGTTCAACTTTTATTGCTGAAACCGTAGGAGTTATTGGAGTTACTGTACATGTTTCATCAGTTGTGTCCCAAGTACCACCATTTTCTGTACAAGTTGGTTCTGTGATACAAAGTTCAGGATTTTCTAAACTACAAACATCAACAAAAGTACACTCTTCATTGTCCCAAGTACCGCCATTTTCTGGACAAGTAGTAGCAGTACAAAGTTCTAAGTTTGTAGATGAACACGTTTCTGGAACAACTGGTTCTGTACAAACATTTTCTTCACAAAGATAATCTCCGGGACAATCTGTTACAGCTGTACAAGATTCTGGAATTAAAGTACAAACACTATCAACGATTACTCCGTTAACGGATTCACATTGAGCAACAGTTGTACATAATTCAAAGTTAGTAGTTGAACATGTTTCTGTAACTGGTAGTGTACAAACAGTATCAACTATAACACCACCAAGAGTTGTACATTCAGCTTCTAAACATAATTCTGGATTTTCTGGTGAACATACTGCAGGAGTAACACAAGCACCATCGTCACAAGTAGTTGTAGTTGGACAAGTTTCTAAAGTAGTACTCATAGTTCCATCTTCATTACAAGATAATTCTCTTACTGTAGAATCTTCATAACAATTTTCGGTATCAAACGCACCATTAGATAAAGTAACAACGCCTTTTGTTGATAGATCAAACCCACCATCACTATCAGAACAAGTAACTGCAGGAACTGTAGGAGCAACACAAACACCTAATTCACAAGTTGTACCAGTTGTAGCACAATCTGTAGTTGAGATACATTCAGGTACAAAACTTTCTTTACAATCAGGAACATTATTTTGGTTAACATCGTTCAATAAACCCTTATTAGCAACTAATTGACTCATAGTTGTAAATTCAAAATTGTCAATAATATCATTACAGTTCAAATCTGCTGCAGCTTCAGATACTTTTGTACAAGCAGGTGGATTTTCTCCTGCTGTAACTGCTTCAAAGAAAAGTGTATAACATTGTAAATCTATAACATCAACATTTCCATCTAAATTAATATCTCCGTAAACAAACGTATCAGTTAGCTGACATCCTTGGCAATAAGTATTAGCAAGATCACAATCTTCACCTTC